>CAJPSJ010000240.1 GCA_905373295.1 uncultured Campylobacter sp.
CAATGCGAACTAAACCTAAGCTTGCAAAACGCCGCGATCAAATCCCTTGAGGTGAACGCAAGCCGCCGCAACGAGGATAAGATCCAAAGCATTTCTAAAATTTATGTCAAAGATAAAAGTTGTGAGGCACAATTAAATGCATATAAAAAACTTCTTGATAGCGCTTTTTAGCGTGCTTTGCCTATTTGGTTGCAGCACAAAGGAACCACAGATAAAGCAAGTCTATGTGCCTGTGCGCTGCAATCTGAAAATGCCGCTTAAACCTACGGCAAGCGGCAGCTTTGAGGCGCACAAAGAGCTTGTGAGGTATTTTTTAAAATGCGAAGAGATAGCCAAAGACTGCACGAGGAGCGAGTAATGAAAGCTTTGATTTGTCTGCTTAGAGCTTTTGTTTTAGTGACGTTTAACCTTGAGCTTTACGTAGTCTTTGACAACTTTATACGGAGCGAAAATTTAGTACTCCTTCTTTGGTCGCTTTGTATAGGTATTACCGGCGCTCTTTTTTCGCCTACGTCGCTATATAAAACCTTTAAAGTATGAGCCATGGAGTATCTGCTCTATATATTAGCTGCAGGCGTTGCGGGCAGCGTAACGGCCTTTTTGAAGTATGGCGAGCGTGGCGCGGGTAATTTTATCAAACGAGTATTGGACGGCTGTTTTAGCGCATACATCGTTTATGAAATATCTTTCTTTTTCTGCAAAGATATGCGCCTTAGCCTTGCGATCTGCGGGATCGGCGCTTTTAAAGGCAGCGGGATTTTAGATTTGGCAGTCGGATTTATAAGAAATAAATTTGATCTAGATGATAGAAACAAGGATGAACAATATGAGCAATAATCTAAATGAGATCGGCATCATAAGCGAAGTAGGCGGGGATCGTGCAAGAGTTGCGATCGGCTCCTTGGTGACCGATTTTTTGCCCGTATTTCAGCCTTTTGCAAATTCTTTCGCCACGGGCTTTGCTCCGATCCGAGTGGGCGAGCAGGTACTTGTGCTGCCGGTACGAGGCGAGCTCAACGCAGGCGTGATCCTACGTGGTATCTATCAGGCCGCTCACAAGGCGGCCGCGACCGATAAGAAGATCCACGCAAGTTTTGAGGACGGAGTAAGCTTTTCGTATGATACGGCTAGCTCCACTCTTGAAATTTCAAGTCCGAAACAGATCAATATCACCTGCGAAAACGCAAATTTGAGCGCAAAAAGCGTAAACGTAAAAGCGGATGATACTACCGTACAAAGCGGCAATATCAAGCTTTTGGGAAATACGATCATTCAAGGATCAATCTCGACCGCAGGAAGCGGCGGGGGTAGTGGTAGCTTTTCTATCAACGGAGATCTAAATATCACAGAATCGCTTAAGACAAGCGGAGATATAAGCGACGGCAGAGGCTCGCTTTCTAGCCATACCAACGGCGGAGTAGCGAGGGATTGAGATGAAATACCTAGTAAGCGTAGAAGATAGTATCAGAGATATCCTCAGCACCCCTATCGGCTCGCGCGTGATGCTGCCCGAATATGGCAGCCGTCTCTTCGAGCTCATCGATAGACGGGTCAATGATGAGTTTCGCGCCGATTTGAGCTATTTCGTCATTGAGGCGGTGCAAAGATGGGAAAAACGGGTGCAGATCGACGAAGTGAAGCTCGTGAGCTTCAAAGATCACAAGCTAAGCTTTAAAATTTTGCTAACAAACGGCAAAGAGATCGGAGTGGAGCTATGAGTTTTCTTAAAAATTTGCCTTATCCGAACGTCATCGAGCAACTCAGCTACGATGAAATTTTAAAAGCCGTTAAAGGGCTTTTTAAAAAGCATCTAAATGACGATGAAATTTCGCTTCTTGAAAGTGACCGCTTTTCGGCTCTGCTTGAGACGCTAGCTTATAGAGAGCTTCTTTTGCGCGCCCGTATCAATAGCGCCGTAAAATCTATGCTGCTGCCTTTTGCGCAGGGGGCCGATCTTGACAATATCGTTGCGATGTACGGTATAGAACGGCTAAGGGGCGAAAGACCGGCGGCGAGCGTAAAATTTAGCCTCTCTGCCGCACTTAGTTACGATGTGCTGATCCCTGCGGGTTTGGTGCTCGCATCGCAGGACGGACAAACTGCGAAACTCAAAGAGAGTTTGCAAATCAAGGCGGGACAAACGAGTATAACCGGCATCAGCATATTAGATGTATTCGTAAAAGAGAGTGCGGCCAAATGCGAGCTCATCCAAACCCCGCTGCCTTTCGTATTACAAGCAAAACAAGAAGGAAGCTTCGGCGGCGGCGCTGAAGTAGAGGACGACGAGCGGCTACGCGAGCGCGCCGTGCTAAGTCTAGAGCGATTTAGCACCGCAGGGGCGGCGAGCGCATACGTCTATCACGCCCTTACAGCCAACGCAAAGGTGATAGAAACCATAGCGCTTAACGGCGGACCCGGCATCGTAAAAGTGTATGTCAAAAGCAGCGACGAAAGCGAAGCGGTGCTTGAGTCGGTGCGTACTGCGCTAAACGACGAAAAAGTGCGCCCGCTAACCGATACCGTCATCGTTGCAAATGCCACCAAAAGGGCGGTAAATATAAAAGCACATCTGGAATTAACGGATCTTTTTTTGCAGACGGAGATCCAAAACGCTATCAATGCGGTGCAAAAAAGCCTGCCTTTAGGCGAGGATTTGAACCTAAGCCGCATCTATAGCACCCTTCATCAAAACGGCGTATATCGGGTAGGCTTGAGCTCGCCCACTGCCGATATAAAAGCGGATAAGCACGAGTATATCGTGATGAGTTTTGAGCTGAGCTTCGCAAAGGCTAATCTATGAGTATCCTACCGAATGGAAAGCCAAAATTTGACAAGAAGCTGGATGATCTTTTTGGACTTAGCTTAGCAGGGCTTGATATAGGCGTGATAAACATCCTGGCGGATAGTTGCCCCGCTTCGCTTCTTGGGATTTTGGCAGATAGCTTGGATGTGAATATAGAAGGGCTAAATGAAACCGGCGCAAGGCTGCTCATCAAAGAAGCCTTTAAAATCCACTACTATTCGGGCACCTTTTACGCAGTCAAAAAAGCGGTGAACGCAATCGATAGCGGAGCGATCATTGTAGAGGGAAATCTCGGGCAGAAATATGACGGCTCTATAAAACATGATAGGAGCAGATTTTACGGCTCAAATTCACACTGGGCCGAATATAGCATCATAAGCAGCATTCCTCTTTCAAAGAGCAAGGCGGCGGCGATAGCGACCGCAGCAAAAGCGGCGGCGCCCGCAAGGTGTGT
>CAJPSJ010000241.1 GCA_905373295.1 uncultured Campylobacter sp.
GCCCTGCCATAGTTGGCAACTACGAGCTTGCGGGCGTGATATTTTTGCGCGCGAATTTGATAATGGCGTTTGCGATTTTACTATTTTACGGCAAGGACGAATATTTTTTCGCGCGCGGATTTTACGGGCTCGGGCTCGGCGAAAAGCTAAGCTCTTTGGTGTATTGCTGCGGGCGATTCGTAAATTTTTTACGCTCGGATTTGGCGAGACTGCAAGCTCTTTTGCGCATGCGCGGATTTGTGGGGACGAGCGGAATTTTTACCTATAAAATTTATGCGAATTTGATCGGGATTTTAGCGATTTCGGCACTTGAGCAAGCAAGGAATTTAAGCATGGTAATGAGCGCGCGAGGGTTTTGCGGTAGGCTATTTTACGAACGTCGCGATGGTTTGGGCGTCTCGGAGGCCTCGTTTTTGGCGTTCGTGCTGGCGTGCGTATCTGTTAAAATCGGAGCTATCTTATGAGCTGCTCGCTTAAGGCGCTGGATTTAAGCGCTAAAAACGGCGAGCGAGAAATTTTTCGCGGCGTAAATTTGAGCGTAGGGCATAAGGAAAAAGTGGCGATCTTGGGCGCGAACGGGCAGGGCAAGACGAGCCTGCTTCAAATTTTAGGCGGCCTAAGACAATGGGGCAAGGGTGAGATCGAGCTTTTCGGCGAGAAGCTTGAGTGTGTGGAGGATTTTATAAAATTTCGCCACGAGATCGGGTTTTTATTTCAAAACAGCGACGATCAATTCTTATGCGCGAGTGTGTTTGAGGACGTCGCTTTTAGCCTGCGTGTGCAAAATGAGCGGCTAAAACGAGCACAAAATGCGGAGAAAAGGCGTGGGATTTTTTCTAAATTTTTTGGTCGTAAGACGCAAATTTTAAGGCAGGGCAGCGAAAACGACCATCTAAAAAAGCTTGAAATTTTAAGCGAGGAGCAGATCGAGCGCAAGGCACTGAAGACGCTGCGACGCCTGGGAATCGAGCATCTGTGCGAGCGGGTGCCCTTTCATCTAAGCGGCGGCGAAAAAAAGCTGGTGGCGCTTGCGGGCGCTCTGGTGTGCGAGCCTAGGATACTGCTACTGGACGAGCCTACGACGGCGCTTGATGAAGCGATGCAGGAGCGCGTGGCGGGGATTTTGGCGGAGCTTGACGTAAGCGAGATCATCGTCTCGCACGATAAAAGCTTCATCGACAAAATCGCAGATAAAATCTATTATTTGAAATCGGACGGCTTGTATGAAAGTCCATGATAAAATCATAGATAAATTTACCGTTTAAAATCAAGAGGCTTGTATAAGTCCATAATGGCGACCCTTGCGGGATTTGAACCACGCGTTTTCGCACTGAGAATGCAACGTCCTGAGCCACTAGACGAAAAGGTCAGAAAATTCATTTTAGCATTAAGAAGCAAAATTTTAGATAAAGTTACAAGAGTAGAATAAAATTATAGAGTAGCGGTAAATTTAAGTTCTGATTACTATAAAAATTTACCGCTCGATTTTGATAAATAAACTAGCCAAAACCCCGATGCTCAAGATCCCCAAAATGATCCACAAGCTAACCTGTGCCGAAATCTCAAATCCGTGATGAAAGATATGTGCCGACGCGTTTAGGGCGAGCTTTGCTGCGATAAAAAACAAAAGCGCTATAACGGCTTTTTCTAAATATACCAAATAGTCTTTTAGTGCTTCTAGCACGAAGTAAAGCGTTCTAAGTCCCAAAATCGCAAAAATCATCGCCGAATAAACTATAAGCGGCTCACGGCTAACTGCGATAACGGCCGGAACGCTATCAAAAGCAAACATAACATCGCTAAGCTCTATAACGCAAAGACACAAAAATAGCGGCGTAGCTATCCATTTTGCGTTTAGTTTGGAAATTTGATTTTGCAGTTTCGTCTTTTCTTCTACTGAAATTTGAGCTGAAATCTCGCTATTTTTTACGAAAAAGCTATGCCCTAGAAGACGCGGAAAAACAGGGAAAAATCTATAAACCGCCCTGTAGGCCAGGTGGTTTGAGTAGTCCTCTATCTCCTCTTCATCATCGTCCTTTTTTATCATCATTACCGCGCTATAAGCTACCATGGCAGCAAAAACAAACTCCATCCACGGCGAAATCCCGAGCAGACTCGTTCCGACGGCTACAAAGACGAGTCTAAATATAACTGCGCCTATAACGCCAAAATACAGCACTCTATGACGGTAAATTTCAGGAATCTTGAACCAAGAAAAGATTGCCATCATAACAAATAAATTATCCACGGATAACGATTTTTCTAAAATATACCCTGCAAAATATAGACTCATCGTTTCGCTTCCGCGCGCAAAATACAAATATCCGCCAAAGGCTACGGAAACGGCTATCCAAAAAATAGACCAGAGCGCGGCTTGCTTTAGCGAGATTTTTTCGTCTTTTTTGTGCGCAAAAAAGTCTACCGTAAATGCCGCCGCTGCAAATATAACAAAAACGATCGCCGTTTGAAATTCTAAATTATCCAAAAATTCTCCTTAATACCCGCAGCTTTGCTCGGGAAGCCCTCTTTGGCGGTTTAGTTCTTGCGCCGCTTTGCATGCCGAGTATGATTGCTTGCCGGCGCAATTTGCATTAAACCAGTCTATGAGCTGCGAATGCATACGGACGTTTTGATTGTATAAATTTACCTCTTCGCTTTAATACCGATTTACGAAAGTAGAATTTAACACTCTTTCTATCGCAAGCGCTTTGTTGTAAATTTTTACGCACTCTTGCATCATTGCATCGCTTATTACAGGTGCGTTGCCGTAAGTTTGCGCTGAGGGCGGGATCTCGTAACCGCCCTCTATCTCAAATGCGCCTAAAATCGCAATCGTAGCCGCTAAGAAAAATAAAATTTTCATAAGTACTTCACTACGGAATTTAATATCAGCTCATCAAGCTTTCTATCGCTCGTAGGTTCGCCGATAGCCGAAAATTTCCACACGCCGTTTCGTTTATATAGCTTGCCTAAAATCATCGCTACTTTGTAAGCAAACGCGCTGTCTCGTACGATATTATACGACGCAAAGACTTTATTTACGCTTTGGTAAAGTCCAATGCTAGCAAACGGAATTTTATCAAAGTCGATTTGATTATAAGAATTTAGCACGAAAAATATCTGCTCTACGTTTGAGTTTAAACGGCTAAGATCGACGCTGATTATTTCGTTATCCAGTCCGTCGTCGCCCCCTACGTCTCCGACCAAGTCATCACCGCTGTGAAATACGCCCGGGGCTGATTTTTTACCGAAA
>CAJPSJ010000242.1 GCA_905373295.1 uncultured Campylobacter sp.
GATGGTGATGTTACCTAATACTTTAGCTCCTGCACCAACTACGACGCCGTTTTGCAGCGTCGGATGGCGCTTGCCGTGCTCTAAGCTCACGCCGCCGAGAGTGACGCCCTGATAGATCAGACAGTTATCGCCGATGATCGCCGTTTCTCCGATGACAAGCCCCGTGGCGTGGTCGAAAAACACGCCCGAGCCGATACGTGCGCCCGGGTTTATATCTACGGCGGTGATTATGCGGCTAAGTCCGCTGATAGCGCGAGCTATAAGCTTAAAACCTCGCTCGTAGAAAAAATGCGCGAAACGATAATTTATTAGCGCCCAGACGCCTGGATAGCAGAAAAATATCTCAAATACGCTATTGCATGCGGGGTCTTGACGCAAGGGCTCGGTAAAGTCCTGTTTTAAAATTTGCCAAAAACTCATTTGATCGTCTTTAAGTAGCTATTGTCGTTTAAAAACAGATATAGCTCGCCCAGGATATGCTTTTTCTCTTTATCTCCGATAAGATTTGATTTTTCGACGCGCTCGTTTAGGCTTTCGCGGATATCTACTACGTCGTAGTCCATATCCTCCAAGATATCGATGACCGATTGAGATTCAATAAAATCCTTGATCTCAAAGCCGCCGTCATCCTTTAAAATCACGGTCGCCTCTGTTGGGTGTGCAAAGAGGTTGTGGCTCATGCCAAGCACCTCCTGGTAGGCTCCGACAAGAAAAAAGCCCAAAAAGTACTCCTCCTCTTCGGGATCTACGTCGTGCAGAAATAGCGGATTTTTTTGACTGTCGAATTCTATCTCGCCGTCGCTATCGCAGGTGATATCCCAGATCGACGCCGATAACGTGGCGCGCTCATCCAGCCTCTCTAGCGGCATAATCGGGAAGTGCTGCTTGATGCCCCAAAAATCGGGCAGGCTTTGAAAGATCGAGAAATTTACCAAATAGCGCTCTTGGGCGTTGCCTAGAGAGTTTAAGAAATTGCTGTATTCTTGCTTGTTGCCTAAAATTCCATACGCCTTTCGCATTATTAGATGAACTAAAATTTCGCCGTTTGAGCGGTCGATCAGATCGACGTAGCCCAGATCAAATAGCGTAAGCACGCTCTCCATATGCGACATGGCGTCGTGCAGATACTCTAGCGCGTTGGACGGCTTTAGAGTTTTATACAGATCGTATAGCTCGGCGACTACCGGCGGATTATCCTTTTTTAGGGCGAGCTTCTCTTCGGCGTATTCTTGGGTAAAAAGCTCCAAAATCGGCGCTACGAGCACCGCATGGCTGGCGGCTACGTATCTTCCGCTCTCGATAAAGATATCCGGCTCCGCCTCTTTTTTATCCTGCGCGATCGATTTTAGCAGGAAAACCACGTCGTTGGCGTATTCTTTTAGCGTATAGTTGCGGCTGGAGCTTTCTTTGGCTTGGGAGTATTCGATAGCAAGACCTCCGCCTAAATTTATGGATTTTAAATTTTTCGCACCCATTTTGCGAAGCTCGGTATAGATGTTACCCGCCTCGATGAGGGCCTTTTTGAGCGGATGGATCTCTGTAATCTGTGAGCCGATATGAAAGTGGATCATCGTAAACTGCTCGATGAGGTCGTTTTTCTTGAGTAAGTTTATCGCCTCTATAAGCTCGGTCGAGGTAAGTCCGAATTTAGAATTTATCCCGCCGCTTTTCGCCCACAACCCGCTTCCGGAATTATGCAGCCTGATACGAAGCCCGATGAAAGGCTTTGGAGCAAACCGCTCCTTAGCCGTTTCGATGATGGTTTCAAGCTCGTTTAACCCCTCGATCGTAAGCGTTACGTTATGCCCCATCTCTGCGGCGATGAAGCCGATATTTATAAGCTCCTTATCTTTAAAACCGTTTACGGTAATTGGCGCGCCGTATTTGTTATACGCCATCGCTAGTAGCAGTTCGGGCTTGCTGCCGGCTTCGAGTCCGTAACCGTATGGCTCGCCGATATCGACTAAATTTCTAACGAAGCCCGGGAATTGATTTACCTTGAGAGGATAGACGGCGTGGAATTTTCCCTTGTAATCAAACTCCTTAATAGCGCGGTTAAAATTTGAGTAAATTTCGACGATCTGCTTTTTGATGAGGTGCGGGAAGCGCAGCAGTATCGGGCCTCGCACGCCGTCTGCGCGGATCTCTTTTATAATGTCCACCAAAGGCTGCTTGAAATCGGAGTTTAGGCATAGTTTGCCCCCGTCTATCGTGAAGTTGGAATTCCCCCAAATATTTAGTCCGTAATCGCTCATGCTCTATCCTTAAAAAACGCTTCGACCTCTTTAAATTTGATCGCAAAGGTGGTTTGATCCTCTAAATTTTTGCACCACACCTCGGCGCGATCAAACTCGTCCTGCCCGATGCAAAGGCAAAATTTCGCCTCCGCCCCGTCGGCTGCCTTTAAATGCTTGGCTAGGCTCTTGGGCTCGTATGAAATTTGAGTTTTACAAAACTTTCGCAGCTTTAATGCAAACGAAAACGCCGTGCTAACAAACGCCTCGTCTAGCGCGCCGATATAAATCCCCTCGCGCTCTTGAGGGGCTTCGCGCATTTTTAAAATTTCGGCTATTCGCTCGATGCCTAGCGCAAAGCCCACGCCCGGCGTCTTTCTGCCGCCTAAAAACTCCACGAGTCTGTCGTAGCGCCCGCCGCCGCCTACGGCGCTTTGCGCGCCAAGCTCGCTTGAGACGAACTCAAAGGCGGTCTTGCAGTAGTAATCAAGCCCGCGCACGAGCTTCGCATCGATCTGAAATTTTTGTCCGTTTTGGGTTAAAATTCTTTGCAGCTGCGCAAATTCCGCGGCGCAAGCGTCGTTTAAATTTTCAGTTATAAGCGGCGCAGCGGCTAAAATTTTCTGGCAGCTCTCGTTTTTGCAGTCCAGTACGCGGATCGGATTGGTGTCGATACGCCTTTGGCAGTCCTCGCAGAGCCTATCTTTGCGCTCTTGTAAGAAATTTACGAGCTTGGTTTTATACGCAGGCATGCACTCCTCATCGCCTAAAGAGTTGATTTTAAGCGTTGCGGCGACATTTAGCTCGCGTAAAATTTGAGCTAACATCAAAATCACGCTCGCGTCCTCATAGACGCTACTTTGCCCGAAGCACTCGACGCCGAATTGATGAAACTCGCGCAGACGCCCCTTTTGCGGGCGCTCATAGCGAAACATCGAGCCTTGATAATAAAATTTATGCACGCCGCTGCTGCGGTCTAGTTTTTTTTCGATAAAGGCGCGCA
>CAJPSJ010000243.1 GCA_905373295.1 uncultured Campylobacter sp.
GAAATAATGAGTAAAAAGCAAATTCTTTTTATATAATCTTTAAAGTTTATAGCGACAAATGCATATGCAACAAACAAACCGGCAAAAAGGACCAGGCCCACATTTTGTTTAACAAAAAACAATAAAACACAAAATAAAATTCCAATTATATGATAAAATCTGCCTATGTTGGAATTATAATTTTTTATATATTTTATCAAAAATAGTAATGTTAAAAATTCGGTAATATATACATACGTATGATAATCTTTGGCAATATAAGTACCGCTGTTTATATTTAAAAATGTCGCAAAAAGAGCTGCGATGGCACTAGCTGGTTTAGAAAAAAACTCTCTCAAAACCAAATACAATAAGATTACCTGTATCATTGCAGCTACTACACCGATGCAGGCAAAAGCAAAAAAATTTATCCCGAATATTTTTTGATAAAAGGCGTTTATATAGACAAATAACGGAGTCCATGCTAGATAAAAATCTTTATTGATCACCTCTCCCCTATTTACTAAATAAGCATAGGTTTCCCACCAGCCTTCTTGGAGTGAGAAGTAATGGTTAAATATCAGTAAATGTAACGCAAGCGTTATACAAAAGCAAAAAGCAACCATTAAATTTTCTAAAATTTTAGTGTTAAACATATCTACCTCAAATCATTTAAAATTATTTTCGCGCTCTCGTCGAAAATTTTACCTTTCAAATGCGCTTTACAAAATTCCACTATAAGCCCGTGAAATAATGCATACGCGCCGTTTTCGTTCTCCAGCTTATCTGCTTTTGCCGCCGCATCGCAGGGAAAATTAGCGGAATTTACAAACTCATAGATCCGCTCAAATTCCAGCTCGCCGAGCCACGCGCTAAGCTCGTCGTAGCTTTCAAACTCATAGCCTAAAGCCCCGAGTAGCCGCGCCGAATAGCTGTCCGCAACCATCACCGCGCGCTCGCACGCATAACACAGGATCGCATCGCAGCTCTCCGCACCGATCCCTTTGCGCGCTAGCAGCCACTCGCGGCTAACGCCCGATTTAAAGCTCTCAAAATCCCCAAAATCCGCGATCATCGCTTTGCAAAGCAAGCTTAGGCGCCTAGCTTTTTGATTATAAAATCCGCTTACTTTAATGATCTGCGCAAGCTCCGCTTCGTCTAGCCCGGCGATGCTTTCTAAGCTCAAAAGCCCCTTGCTACGCAAGTTTTGCAGTGCCGCGTCTGCATTGCGCCACGCCGTATTTTGGATCAAAATCGCCCCCACGACCACCTCAAAGCTTCCAAACGCGGGCCACCAGCGAAAATCCTTGATTTTCACGGCGCGAAAAAGCGCGATAAAAAGCTCGGTCGCGCTCATTTCACGCCTCCGAAATTTCTAGCATCGTTTTTAAAATTTCGCGCGGCGGCGGCGATTTTTTGCGTGCGCTCTAACACTGCGATAAAATTTACGCCAAATTTAAATTCGCGCGCTGTATTCATCTGCCGCCGCCTTTTAAATTTGCAAAAAATTCCTCGCCAAAGCTCAGGAAAAACTGCTTTGCCGCGCGGCCGCTGCGGCTTGCGCGAAGCATCGCAAACTCACGCGCCTTTGCGTGCAACTCGTCTAAATTTGCGGCGAAGCTCAGGCGAAATTCCGCCGCGTTCATGCCTTGCGCAGCCGCAAAATAGGCATCTACGATCCCCAAATACTCCCGCATGCTCCCGCCGTAAAAGCTTAGCTGCAACCCAAAGCGCTCGCTCAGGCTGATTCGTTCGTTCGCCGCGTCGCTTAGGTGCAGCTCGCCGCAGCTTATCTGCGCGGCGTCGTTATCGCTTGCGCATTCGCCTACGATGTGGCGGCGGTTGGATGTCGCATACATCAACACATTGCGCGGCGCGCGCTCCAGTGAGCCTTCAAGTAGCGGCTTTAGGTGCTTGTAGCCGCTCTCGCCGAGCTCGAAGCTCAAATCGTCGCAAAAGATGATAAATTTAAAATTTGTTTCGCGGATCGCGTCGATTATATCCACGAGATAGCCCAGATCGTCCCTGCCGATCTCGATGATCTTAAGGCCCTGCGGGATAAATTTAGAAAAAACCGCCTTCGCAAGGCTTGATTTGCCGCAACCGCTCTCGCCCCACAACAGCGCGTGGTTGGCACTCGCGCCGCGTAGGAAGGCGTCCGTGTTTTTTATAAGAGCCAATTTTTGGCTCTCTAACCCCACGAGCGCGTCAATACCCATGAAATCGATGTCTCGAACGATCTTTAGCGCCTTTTTATTCGCGCGAAAAGCGACGACCTGCACCCCGCGCCAATCAATCGCGCTAAAATCGCTGAAATAAATTTGCTCGCTGGCGCCGCTCTGGGCGCTTTTTAGGACGGCTTGCGGAGCTAAATTTAAACCGCTCGCCGCGTCCAAATTTAGCCCTTCGCTCCCGCTTTTGCTCGCGCTTTTTTTGATATTTTCATCGCAAGTTCGCATTTTTTAGCTCCCTTCGCAGATAGATCAGAATTTCGCTTATCACGTCGTCATCGTCGCGCGTCTGAGCCTTTAATCGCACCTTATCGCCGTTTGCAAGGGTAATCAAGATATTTTCGTCCATACTCGAAATCACGCGCAAGCCGAGCTTCGTAGCTAAAACCTTAATCATCATCACATCGATGAATTGCTTAGTGTAAATGTCCGCGCGCCCGAAGCGATCCTCGATCTCGCCGAAAATTTCAAGCACTTCGCTCGCCTCGGCGCACTTACTAAGCCGCCTGTAAAGATCCAGCCGCAGGCGATCCTCTCTGATAAATTCCGAGTTTAAAAAGGCGTTTACCGAAATTTTAAGCTCCACGCTCGCAGCAGCGCTCTTTCTGCTTAGCAGCTTGCCGATCTCCTCTTCGAGCATCTTTAGATAAAGCGAGTAGCCGATCGCCTCGATATGCCCGCTCTGCGCCTCTCCGAGCAGATTCCCGCCGCCGCGAATTTCAAGATCGTGATATGCAAGCACCGAGCCGCTGCCCAAAAATGAGTTGCTCTCAAGCGCTACGAGCCGTTTTAGCGCGTCCTGCGTAAGAGCGGTTTTATCCTCGATCAAAAAGTAGCAAAAGCCCTGTTTGTTGCTGCGTCCGACGCGACCGCGCAGCTGGTGCAGATCGGCGATGCCGAATTTATCGGCGTTTTCGACGATGATCGTATTTACGCGCGGCATATGAATGCCGCTTTCTACGATGCTGGTGCAAAGTAGCAGATCGTATCCGCCTGCCACAAATTTTAAAATTTCATCCTCCGTCGT
>CAJPSJ010000244.1 GCA_905373295.1 uncultured Campylobacter sp.
TAAAATTCCGCACCAATAACTTTCAGGGTCATTTTACGAGCGCAAAGCGAACTACTGATAAAATTCCGCGCTCCGTTTTAGAACAAAAACAAGCGACGATTAAATTTAAACGCTCCGGCAATTAGAGCCTTTTTGCGCGGAATTTAAGCGACCAAACGACGATTAAATTTAAACCGCAGGCGGTCGCTTTTAAATTTTAAATTTCACTAAATTTTGAAATTTTATTCGCGCCACGTAAGGCGAAAGGTCGTTATCTCGCCCGGCACGCTGTCGTAGGAGATAGAAAAGGAGTATTTTTTGCAGACCTCGCTTACGATGCTAAGCCCGATTCCAAAGCCGCCTTCGCTTGAGTTAAAGCGCGCAAAGCGCCTGAAAATTTCGTCGCCCTTTTTCCTGTCGATCCCCTCGCCGCTGTTTGAGATCGCTAGCTCGCCGCGCCTTAGCCGCACATCCACGTAGCCGCCTGCATCGGCGTATTTTACGGCGTTGCTTAGCAGATTGTCGATCAGGCGCGAAATTTCATAGACGTTCGCGCTCATGCTCGCATCCGAAAGATCGGTTTTAAGGCTTAGTCTGCGCTTTTGAATAAACGGCGCGAAGTATTCGCAGCGCGAAGCGACGAGGCTTTTTAGATCGATCGAGCTAATCTCGCCCTCCTTATTCATACCGAAGGTTAAAAACACAAGATCCTCGTAGATGCGCGAAAGCGTCTTAGCGGCAAGATCGATATTAGCGACGCGCTTGGCGTTGTATTCCCCAAGCTCAGCGTGCCGCATCGTCTCGACGCTCATAGAGATGATACTAAGCGGGGTATTGATCTCGTGGGTGCTATCTTTGATGAAGCGATTTAGTGTGTCGATCTTATCGTAAAGCGGCTTTGTGCCTAGCCGCACCAGATAAAACGCCACGGCTAATATCACGCCCAAAAGCGCCATCATCATCGCTGCGGTTTTGATACGAAGCGTTAAAATTTCGCCCTGCACGCTACTTCCAAGCAGAATGATTTTAGCCTTGGAAAAGGCATTTCGCTCCTCCATATTTTGCAGATTCTCATAAATTCCTAGCCTTCCGCCACTTATAAATTCCGCCTTTAGCTTCGCTTTATCAAGTGCGCCAAGCTCACCACTGCAGCCGTAAATTTCATCAGAGTTTGGCTTAAATATACACGCACTCACGCCCTTTTCGCGCTCAAAGTCCGCTAGCGATTCCAGCCCGTCCATACTCGCTTTCATATAGATCATCATTTTGATCTCTTTTAGCTCTTTTATCCTGTGCGAAAGTAGCGCGGCTTCGTTCATCCTGTAATTTATCTTGAAAAAATATCCTAAAAACAACGCGCTTGAAATGAGATATAAAGATAGAATTTTAAGCGTTAAAGCGGTCTTTTCAGACATACAGATACCCTGCGTTGCGGCGATTTATGATATGCTCTTCGCCTAGGACGCGGCGTAGATTTTTGATATAAGTTCGTAGCGCTTCTTCACTAGGCGTTTCATCAAAAGCGTAGATCGCGGAGAAAATTTCATCCTTGCTCAAAAGCCTGTTTTTATTTTGTAAAAAAAGCGCCAATAGCTCGCGCTCTTTGTTTGAAAGCGCGACGGGCACACCCGATCTGCGCAGCTCTTTGCTTGCAAAATAAAATTTAAACTCGTCGTCAATAGTTACAAAATCATCAAAATTGTGGCTGAAGTTTCGCTTTATGAGCGAATTAACGCGCAGCAGCAGCTCTTTTAGCTCGTATGGTTTTTTGAGATAATCATCGCAGCCGCTTTTAAAACCGACCTCAAGATCATCAAGTGTATTTAGCGACGTGGCAAATATCGCGGGGGTGCGATCGCCGCTCTTGCGCAGCTCTTTTAAAAGTGAGAATCCGTCGCCTTTGGGGATTTTTACGTCAAAGATAAAAAGATCAAATTTTTGCTCATAAGCAAGATCCGCGGCGCTTTGAGCGTCGCTGCAAACGCACACGTCAAAGCCCGCGTCTTTTAGATATTCGCCGATGAGATCGCAAAGGGTCTCATCGTCCTCTACGAGTAAAATTTTACTCACTACATCTCTTTTTTCATCTCTTTTTTCATTTCGCCTTTCATCTCATCCTTCATATGTTTGCCCTCTTTCATAGCATCCTTGTGCATATCCTTCATATCGCCTTTCATCTCTTTCGCACTATTATGCATTGATGTATTGGCGTCCTTCATCTCATCTTTCATGCCCATGTCAGCAGCTACGGCAAAAGAGCCAGCAAATAGCGCACTAAGCGCAAACAAAGTAAGTTTTTTCATTACGTACTCCTTAAAAGAAATTAGCGGAATTATACTTCCGTAAAAGTGAAGTATGTGTGAAATTCCGAAAAAATTCAAATTTAAATTTAAACGCCTGTAAATTCAAATGCGGCGCGGTTTAAATGCGCTCGGTCGGTCGCGGATCTCTGAAATTTAAATCGCCTCGCTACGGCTAGTCAAATTCTAAACGCGAATCAAAGCTAGCCAGAGCGCGCACCAACAGCGCATTGCCGAGCTTATTTTATCGAGACAAAATAGAAATTTAAACCGCCAGCGAAACTAATTAAATTTATAATGCCACGGTGCGATCGCCAAATCAAAAACGCCGAGCCAGCCTTTGAGTTCGCGACCTCGCGCGAGCTTTTAAATTCGCCATGCCGCATAAGCCCTTAAATTTAGTGCGGCGCAAGCGCACAAGACGCGAAATCTTACCTAGATCGCGGCTCAGCCTTTGATCTCATCCTCGCTTACGATCTCGTAGATTACGCCCGCGTTTTTGATAAACTCCTCCACGCGTGCGACGTGTGCGGGCTCTACGTTGATCACAAGGCTTCCGACGACGTTTTTATCAAGCCGCTCGAGCTTGCCCCAAACGATGTTAAAATTTATCTCCAAAGCGCGCGCCATATGCGTGATCACGCTGTCAAACGCAACCGCGGGCGGGAAAAAGAGCCTGATATTTACGCCGCTTGCGGGCAGCACCTCCTCCTCGCCCAAAAACTCCTTCATATTCTCATCCGGGTGCAAAAACAGCGAGACGATATCGCCCGAGTTGCTCACGCGCCCGCCCTTAAGCAGGATTGCACGCTGCGCGATGCCCTTTACGACCTCCATCTCGTGCGTAACGAGCACGATCGTAATGCCTAGTTCGCGATTGATGCGGCGCAGAAGCGATAAAATTTGCGCGGTGGTATTAGGATCAAGCGCCGAAGTCGCCTCGTCAGAAAGCAAAATT
>CAJPSJ010000245.1 GCA_905373295.1 uncultured Campylobacter sp.
GCTATTTTTATTTTTTCGCTCATTTTTCATCCTTCAAATTTTAAAATTTAGCGCGTAAAACGGCGCGCTGCCGATGAAATTTTACCTCAGTAGGAAATAATAAATCACGTATAACCAACTTAAAAATCCGTGGATTATCGCCCACATTATGCTTTTATTGGCTCCCCACGATAGTGCGACGGCTATGACCGTGCCTAATGTAAATCCACCGATACTACCTTTTGACATATTTTTTCTCCTTGATTTAAATTTAGACTCAAACGAGCGGGCTACTCGCCAAACGCCTTTAGTTCGTCGCATACTTTAGCAAATTTTTCCTGCGCGCTTTGCAACCCTTCGCGGTTTGCGGCGACGACGTCAGCGGGCGCGGAGGAGATAAATTTTTCATTGCCAAGCATTGCAGAGAGCTTTTCGATCTCTTTTTGCAGCTTCGCTTTTTGCGCGTTAAGGCGCGAAATCACGCCGCTAAGATCGACCCCCTCAAGCGGCACGAAAGTTTCTAGCCTCTCGCCTACGTCGCGGGCGGAATTTGCGATATTTTGCTGCGTAAATTCCACTTCATCGACCTTGGCAAGCGTTTTGATGTAGTCCGCGGCGGCGCTTAGATCGACTGCGGATTTGACGTAGGCTTTGGCTACGCGCGCATTGCCGAGCTCGATCGTCGCCTTTGCGCGGCGAATGCTAACGATCGCTTCGATAACGAGCGAAAATAGCTCCTCGATCCGCTCGTCGCGCTCGCCAGGATGTGGGTATCTCATCACCATGATGGAGCGCGCGTCTTGCAGCTTCGTGCCGCTTAGCTCCTGATACAGATACTCGCTTAGAAACGGCATAAACGGGCTTAGCAGCTTCATCGCTTCTTTAAAAATCATCCCCAGCTCGCCGATCGCGGCCTTGTCCGCCTTGCTAAGCTCGATGCCCCAATCGCAAAACTCGTCCCAAAAAAACTTATAAAGCTCGGTCGCAGCGTCGTTGAAGCGGTAAGTATCTAGGCTCTCGCGCACGGAATTTACGCAGCAGTTAAAGCGCGAAAGCATATATTTGCCGAGGCTCGTTTTGATCCGCGCCGCGTCCAAATCGTCAAATTTAGAGGCGTTTAAAAGCAAAAATTTGCTCGCGTTATAAAGCTTATTCGTAAAATTTCGATATATCAAAAGCTTATCGTCGCTAAGGCGCAGATCGCGCCCCTGCACGCACAAAATCGTAAGCGTAAAGCGCAAAATATCGGCACTAAATTCATCGATTTTTAGCAGCGGATCGACTACATTTTTGCTCGATTTGCTCATCTTTTTGCCGTCTTTGTCCTTAACCAGAGCATGCAGGTAGATGTCGCGAAACGGCAGCTCGCCCATGGCGTTTTGGCACTGAAACATCATGCGCGCGACCCAGAAAAACAAAATGTCAAAGCCCGTAATTAGCATAGTATTCGGATAAAATTCGCTCAAATCCTCCTCAAACCACTTCTCGTTTTTCAGCGCCTCGCCGTTGCCCCAGCCAAGCGTACTGATCGGCCAAAGACCGCTTGAAAACCACGTATCGAGCACGTCGGGATCTTGAGTAAAATTTTTGCCGCCGCATTTCGGGCAGGCATCGGGGCTCTCTCGCTCATCCGCCCACTGATGGCCGCAGTCGCAGTAAAACACTGGAATTCTATGTCCCCACCACAGCTGGCGGCTGATGCACCAGTCCTTCAGCTCGCGCATCCAGGCGTTGAAGCTATTGATCCAGTGCTTCGGGAAAAATTCCGCCTCGCCGGAATTTACCTTAGAGATCGCCTCTTTTGCGATATCTGCGCGCACGAACCACTGCTGCGAGATATACGGCTCGACGACGTTTTTGCAGCGGTAGCAGTAGCCGACTTGATTTTCGTAATCCTCGATTTTTTCGATAAAGCCCAGCCTCTCAAGCTCCGCTACGATCTGATCGCGCGCGGCAAGTCGCTCTAAACCATTAAATTTACCGCACTGCTCGTTTAAAATTCCTTTTTCGTCAAATACCGTGATAAATTCCAGCTCGTGGCGCTTGCCGACCTCGTAGTCGTTGGTATCGTGCGCGGGCGTGACCTTCACGGCGCCCGTTCCGAAGCTCATATCGACGTATTCGTCGGCGATGATCTCTATCTCGCGGCCGATTAGCGGCAGCACGACTTTTTTGCCGATCAAATTTTTATAGCGTTCGTCCGCAGGATTTACCATCACCGCAGTGTCGCCGAAGTAGGTCTCGGGGCGCGTAGTAGCCACGACTATGTAGTTGCGGCTCGTCTCGCTCGAATCTTTGCAAGAGTTTGAATTTTGCTCGCTTGATGAACTATTTGTTCTATCTGCACTCGCAAAATTCTGCACAACCTGCAAATCTTCATCGCGATACTTTGCCTCGTCATTTTGAGTTAAATTTGAAACAGAATTATTATTTAAATTTGATGCTCGGCATCCGTTTAAATTTGATAAATTTTGTCCGTCCGCAAAGTAGTAGCGCAAATGATAAAGCTTGCCCTTGTTCTCCTTATGCTCGACCTCCACGTCGCTTAGCGCGCCGTCGTGCGTGCACCAGTTTACCATGTAGTTTCCGCGCACGATGAGCCCCGCGTCGTATAAGCTTACGAAGGCTTTGCGCACGGCGTTTTTAAGCCCCTCGTCCATCGTAAAGCGCTGTCTACTCCACGCGGGCGTGACGCCCAGGCGCTTCATCTGCTTTACGATCTGCCCGCCGCTTTGCTCCTTCCAGTGCCAAACGTGCTTTAAAAACTCTTCGCGCCCTATCTCTTCTTTTTTGATCCCTTGCGACAAAAGCTCGCGCTCGACGACATTTTGCGTCGCGATGCCAGCGTGATCGAGTCCAGGCTGCCAAAGCGTGCGGTAGCCGTCCATTCGCTTGTATCGCGTCATAATATCTTGCAATGTAAAAGTTAGCGAGTGCCCGATATGAAGCACTCCGGTGACGTTAGGAGGTGGCATCATAATGCAAAAGTTTTTGCCTTTTTGCTGGATATCTTTATTTCCATCGATCTCAAAGTAGCCGCGCTGCTCCCAAATTTTATAAAAGCTCTCCTCTACGGCTTTCGCGTCGTAAAAATCTGCCATTTTCAGCCTTTTTTTAAAATTTTAAATTTTGCGATTTTAGCGGAATTTTTGTAAAGCGCTCATTAAAGCGTGCCAATTCTGCATCATACAATAAAATGTAGTATTTAAATATATATAGAAATATCGTATTGCACGCAGATTATGAAAGTAAAATT
>CAJPSJ010000246.1 GCA_905373295.1 uncultured Campylobacter sp.
GACTCATTTTAGGTAAAATTTCGTTTAAATCAGTTCCGCTTTCGCTAACATATCCGCGTTTTAACGACGCGCTAATATACCTTTTTGCAGCATTTTCATTTAAATTTAACGATTCGATCAACTCTTTTGCTTCGTGCAACATCTCGCCTTTTGCAAATTTAAAAAACGCCTCCACGACGCCGGCTCTATCTTTTAGCGCATCTAAATCGGTCCCGTTTATAAAATCTACTATCAGCCCCTCTTTTGAGCGATTTTCTAGGCTAGCGCGGATGATCCTGCGGATCTCTTCGGTAAGTGCGATCTTATCTTTGATCTTTTTATTGTACTCGAATATTAACCCTAAAATGTAGTCTAAATTTATCTCCTGCGACCTTAATAAGTCAATCTCAAAGACTACGTCGTCCCAGTCTATCTTTTGCACCTCTTTTTGTTCGCCGGCTCTTTCTTTTCTTAGCCAGTCTCTTATATCGTTGTAGATAGAGCGGTAGTCTTGAAGCGCTCTCACGCTAGGCACTTTGATACCTTGCATTGCCTGCAAGTCCTCTTCACTTAGATAAAATTTTTCTTTCAATTCACGCACTGCATTCTCGTCATCTAAATTTATCTCCTGTAAAGCCTGCAATGCTGCAAATTCATCATAGTTTTGCAGAGCATTTTCTACGCGAAGATACTCGCCAAAAAGCTTAACAAAATCCTTTTTATCCTTTTGCGTTTCTATTGCGCTAGGATCTGAGAAGCGTGTCTCAAGCTCGCTCGCAACTTCTAGGAATCCTCGTCTAGCCTCGCCGGTAGCGGCATCGGTAAAGCCATGCATATATTCCTTATAGCTTTTTTCCAAAATTACGTTTTTGGTACTATTTTTACCAAAAAGCGTGATGGCATCGATCGTAGCTTGCTGTAAGTCTCTAAAAGTCACGATATTACCGAATGTCTTAGTGGCATCTAAGATTCTATTCGTCCTAGAAAACGCCTGTATCAAACCGTGATAACGTAAATTTTTATCTATAAATAGCGTGTTTAGCGTAGGTGCGTCAAACCCTGTTAAAAACATGCCCACGACTACAAGCAGGTCGATCTCCTGCTTTTTCATGCGTTCACTCAAGTCGCGGTAATAGTCCTGAAACGACCTGCCCTCGATGCTAAAATTCGTCCTAAAATAGGCGTTATAATCTTTTATCGCCACATTTAGAAATTCTTTTGAGCTCATATCCATCATCTCTGGCTCAAAATCTTCGTCCGCTATCTCGCCCGCAACGCCCTGCTCCTCGTTTTGCGAAAATGAAAAAATCGTCGCTACTTTTAGCGGTTGCTCTTTATCTTTTTGTAAATTTTTAAACGCCTCGTAATAAAGCTTTGCCGCCTCGATAGAGCTTACTGCAAACATAGCGTTAAAGCCTTTACCGCTTGCGTTTAGGCGGTGTGTTTTTTGTTTGAAACGGTCTAGGATATACTGCGAAATCTCTTTTATACGCTCAGGGTGCAAAAATGCCTCTTTACTCTCCGCAGCGCTCAGTTTTAGCTCATCTTTTTCGGTCTCAAATTCTCTAAATTTAGGCCTTACGTCGTTATAATCAACCTTAAATTTAAGCACTTTTTCATCCCTTACGGCATCGGTTAATATATACGAGTGAAGCTCGCTTCCAAATACACTTTGCGTCGTCTCCGCTCCTAGCGCATTTTGCGGAAATATCGGCGTACCGGTAAAACCGAACTGGAAAAATCGCTTAAATTTTTTCTTTAAATTTTTCTGCGCCTCACCAAACTGCGAGCGATGGCACTCGTCAAATATAAAAACAACCTCCTTTTGATATACCGCCAGCTCGCTTTCGCTTTTCATCAGATTATTTAGCTTTTGTATGGTCGTTACGATTATTTTACCGTCCTCTTTTTCCGTGTTTCGTTTTAGTTCGGCGCAGCTTGCGGAGCCGTTTACGCTATCTTTTTGAAATTTTTGATACTCTTTCATCGTCTGATAGTCTAGATCCTTACGATCTACTACGAAAAAGACCTTATCTATAAAATCAAGCCCGGTAGCGAGCCTTGCCGCCTTAAAGCTAGTTAGCGTTTTGCCTGATCCTGTCGTATGCCAGATATAGCCGCCGCCCTCCGGCTTTGCATAGCATTTACCAAGATGCGAGCTATTTATCTTCCACAGTATACGCTCGGTCGCTGCGATCTGATATGGGCGCATGATTAGCAGCGTATCGCTCGCGTCAAATACGCAGTATTTTATTAGCACGCTTAAAAGCGTATTTTTTGCTAGAAAAGTCGCAGTAAAGTCCTTTATATCCTTAATTGGCAAATTTTTAGAATCCGCCCAGTTGATAGTAAAATCAAAACTACTCTTGTCGCGCTTTGTAGTATTTGCAAAGTAGCGTGTATCCGTACCGTTTGAGATAACGAAAATTTGAAGATATTTAAATAGCGAATTTGACGTATTAAAGCTCTCTTTGGCATAGCGGTGGATTTGATTAAATGCTTCTCTTATCGCCACGCCGCGCTTTTTTAGTTCGATTTGCACCAGCGGCAAGCCGTTTACTAGGATAGTAACATCGTATCTATTTGTGTGCGCGCCCGTCTGCTCGAATTGATTAACGACTTGCACGCTATTTCGTGCGATATTTTTCTTATCGAGAAGGTAGATATTTTGTATATGCCCGTCATCAAAAACAAAATCATAAATGTGATTATCTTGGATTTTGCGAGTTTTTTCATTTACGCCGTCGTTTGGCGCGTCAAGATATTCGCTAAGCAATCTACTCCACTCAGAGGGCGTAAATTTAACCTCATTTAGGCTTTCCAGTCGCTGTTTTAAATTTTCCAGTAGCTTTTCCGGCGAGTTTATGTCTTTTGCGTATTCGTAGCCTTGCGCGACTAGATCGCTTATCAGCTCGCGCTCCATATCCGCTTCGCTTTGGTAGGTCGAGGGCTGGATGATTTTTTCATATTCGTCCAAGACTATAAAATTTTTACTCTCGGCTATCGGCTTGATTTCGGTCATTTTGTTTCCTTTTTAGGCTGATTTTTCTTTAAAATTTAAGAGCAAATCCCTGTAATACTCATATTGCTTACGTCTTAGCTCTATCTCTCGCGGCAGACCGTCACTTATGGAATTTACGAGCGTATCAAATTTATCAAGGACTTCGACCTACCAAAGCGAAGCGGATATGGAGCGCGAGCT
>CAJPSJ010000247.1 GCA_905373295.1 uncultured Campylobacter sp.
AGGGCAATAAAGAGCTCGCAGATCAAATCAGCAAAGCCTTAAACGAACTCAAAGCCGAAGGCAAGCTAAAAGAAATTTCGCTTAAATATTTCGGCAAAGATGTGAGTGAATGAACGAAACAAGCAGAATTCTAGAGCTTGTTAGCAGCTCGCTAGAGCCGATGGCGCTAGCCCTGCTGCAAGTTACGATCCCGCTTACGATAATCTCATTTCTGCTTGGGCTCGTGCTTGCGGTGCTGACGGCGGTCGCACGCATCGCAAATTTTAAAATTTTAAAGCAGCTAAGCGAAATTTATATTTGGATTTTTCGCGGCACTCCGCTTTTGGTGCAGCTTTTTATCGTCTATTTCGGGCTTCCAATCGTTGGGATCACACTTGATGTTTGGGCTGCTGCGATCATTACCTTTAGCCTCAATATCGGCGCTTACGCTTCAGAGGCGGTGCGAGCTGCGATCCTATCAGTGCCAAAGGGGCAATGGGAGGCGGCTACCTCTTTAGGCATGAGCTACGCTCAAATTCTGCGCCGCATTATAGCTCCGCAAGCAGCGCGCATATCGCTGCCGCCGCTATCAAATATATTTATCTCTACGCTTAAAGACACTTCGCTCGTAGCCTCGATTACGATGGTCGATATGTTTATGGTCGCTCAACGTATCGCCGCACGGGCATTCGATCCGCTTACGTTATACGTGCTGGCGGCGCTATTTTATCTAGCAGTCTGCACCCTTCTTACGTTCTTGCAATCCAAGTTAGAGCGACGATTTTCAAGGTTCGTGTGATGATAAAATTTACGAACTTAACTAAGCGTTTCGGCGATCACGTCGTGCTAAATGGGCTAAGCTTAGAATTTCGCGACGGGCAAACGACAGTGATTTTAGGAAGCTCCGGCTCCGGCAAATCCACGATGCTGCGCTGCATAAATCTGCTCGAAATTCCAAGCGGCGGCGAGCTACAGCTAGGCGAGTTTAAGATAAATTTCGACGCTCAGCATAAAACAAGCGAATATCATCCATTCCGCGCGCATACGGGCATGGTTTTTCAAAGCTTCAATCTCTTTCCACACCTCAACGTCTTGCAAAACGTCATCGAAGCGCCCATACACGTATTAAAGCAGCCACGCGAGCTTGCCGAGGCAAATGCAATGGCGCTGCTAAAAAAGGTCGGCATGGCGGATAAAGCTGGCGCGTATCCGGCTCGCCTCTCCGGCGGTCAGAGCCAGCGCGTGGCAATCGCGCGAGCACTTGCTATGCAGCCTGAGTTTTTGCTGCTGGATGAGCCTACGAGCGCGCTTGATCCCGAGCTTGAGGCGCAGGTGCTAAAGACTATCGCCGAGCTTGCCGCAGAGGATCGCTCGCTTATCATCGTCACGCATAATATGGGCTTTGCGCGCAAGATCGCAGATAGAATTTTATTCTTAGACGGTGGAGTTATCGCATTCGACGGCGACGCAGAGGAATTCTTCGGTAGCAACGACGAGCGCATAGCTAAATTTATCGGCGCTATGAGCTTTTAAATCCATTAAATTTCAAGGAGAAAAGATGAAAATAGATACCCTAATCGTAAAGGGCATAGAGGCTAAGTCCAACCCCTACAACGCGGTGATTCCGCCGATATATCTAGCCAGCACCTTCGTGCAAGAAAGCCTGGATGATTTCGGCAAATACGCCTATTCGCGCGGCGCAAATCCTACGCGCAACGCCTTTGAGGAACTTTTCGCAAAATTTGAAGGCAGCAAATACGCCTTCGCGCTAGCCTCGGGTATGGCGGCTACGAGCGCTGCATTCGCGCTCCTTAAAAGCGGCGATCGCGTGCTGCTAAATAACAACGTTTACGGCGGCACCTATCGCTACGTAAGCGGGATTTTTAAAAATCAAGGGGTCAATTACGACTTAGTGGACGATCTGAATTCGATCAGCGAAATTCCGAGCGACGTCAAAATGGTCTTCATCGAAACGCCATCAAATCCACTTTTGCGCGTAACCGATATTGAGCGCATCAGCGAGCTCGCGCACAAAAACGGCGCGCTCGTGGTTATGGATAATACCTTTTTGACCCCATATTATCAGCGCCCGCTAGAGCACGGTGCAGACGTCGTGGTTTATAGCGCGACCAAATACATAGGCGGGCATGCCGATCTGATCGCCGGCATCGTTACGACGAATGACGACGAGCTTGCCGCAAGAATTCAGTTTATGAAAAACACTCTGGGCGCGACGCTATCGCCTACCGACGCGTATTCGCTCATACGCGGGCTTAAAACGCTAAGCGTGCGCTTCGACCGCCAGAGCGAAAATACGCTAAAGATAATAGAATTTTTACGCGGCAATCCTGCGGTAGAGGCGGTAAATTTCGCAGGCTCGCATTCTGCGAGCGAAAAAAAGATACAAAATCGCCAAGCTAGCGGCATCGGAGCGGTCATCTCGATAGTGCTTAAGCCGCAATACAACTATAAAACCTTTGCGCGCAGCCTTGAGCTATTTGATCTAGCCGTGAGCCTGGGCGGCGTAGAGAGCCTGATCTGCCATCCTGCATCGATGACGCACGAGAGCTATCCGCGCGAGCTGCAAGAGCGCATCGGCATCAGTCAAAATTTGCTGCGTCTAGCCATAGGCATCGAAAACGCGGACGATCTCATAGCGGACCTTGCCGCCGCGCTAGAAAGATCTAAAAAATAGGCGGCACGAAATTTGCGCAAGCTCGCGGAATTTCTACGCAGGCTTGTAAAAATTTACGCGGGCGCGCAGAATTTATGCCAAAATTTCGTCCAAAATCCTTATATCTTCGCTCGTGAGGCTATAAGGGAGCGGTCTTTACAAACCGGCGCGCAGGGCGGGTTTAAAAAGACCCGCCGTCGATCATTTCATTTTTCTAAAAATTCCTTTTCGCAAAACCTATGCCCATTTTCTCGCGAGCTAAATTTTGTATGAATTTTCACTCGTTAAATTTTACGAAGCGCGCGGCTTTGCGTAAAATTTAAATTTAAAAATTCCGCCACTACAGCGTTGAAATGAAATTTTAATTTATACGCACGGCAAATTTATCCAGACCTCTTGCTAAAACACATCGTTTAAATTTAATTCGGATAAATCTATCTAACCGCCGTTTGATATTGCCAAGCGGAGAGCTTAAATTTAATCAAAATTTTAAAGACGGCGGCGATCTGTGCCGCACCGTGCCGGCC
>CAJPSJ010000248.1 GCA_905373295.1 uncultured Campylobacter sp.
CTTTTGATTATGAATTATTGACGATTAAAGGCTTTTTAAACGGCCTTTATACTAAACTTTTTAAAGGTGTTTTAAAGCCGTTTTAAATAAAAATTTACGTTTCAAATCAAAGTGGAAAGTTGCCCGAATTTGCCCCACTTTGATTTTAAGCGTAAATTCACTTTGATTTGAAAAGCGGTTTTACATTATCGCGTCTGCCGCCGTCCTCATCTTTGTTTATAGGCATGCGAAATTTAGACGAAAGCTGCTGGCCTCTATCTTCAAAAAAGCTTCCGCTTACCTGTGCGTAGAATAAATTTTGCTTAGTACCGACGCTAAAATCTACGTTGTTGCCGATAGTTTTGCCGCTTTTGCCGCTTTCAACTCCATAGCCGATCTCGCCCTCAAGCTCTTTGCTGGGCTTTTTGGTGATTAAATTTATCGCGCCGCCCATAGTGTTCGGTCCGTAAAGCACGGAGCTGGCGCCTTTGGAGATTACGATGCGCGACAGATCAAACGTCGTAAATCGTCCGTAATCGATATAGCCGTCGTAAGGGATATAAACGGGGATACCGTCGATAAAGACGGGCACTCTTCTGGCATTAAAGCCGCGAACGTAAAAGGTCTGCTCGGCTCTTCCGCCGCCGCCTTTGCTTATTTGTAGTCCCGGCGTGCTCTCGGCGACCTCCGAAAGACGCTTAATCTCGTTTTTCTTCATCTTCTCTTCGTCGATCACCGCGACGCTCGTGTCGCTTTCTTGGACCTTATCGCCAATTTTTGACGTGACTTCGATCTCGCCTAGATTAAAAATTTCGCCGTGAAGCGCAACGGCGGCTATGACGGCAAACAGACAGCTCTTTTCCATCGAAACTCCCTTGAGTAAAATTATTTTAATATATCTCAAGAAATCTGATTTTTATGCATTTCTTATACATCGATATATAAAAAGAATTTTATTCAATATATGTTAAAAGAAGCTTAAATTTGAAGGCCTATATAAACAAAATTTTAACGAAACTTGAAAGTGCGGCAAAAATAGCAGGCGGCGACGGATAAAATTTAAAGCTATTCGGTATTTTTTCGGTTTGCCAAATAAAGCGCGAGCTTGCAAAGCAGATATAAAAATGCAAGATACAAGGTGATCGGCGCGGATACGGTCGCCCAAAAAAGCACGATGCCTCTGTAAATTTCGGTATTTAAGCAGATGAGTATATTTGCGACGATTAAAATTTTAAAAAGCAATGCTGCTCCGTGCGCCCTAAACGCGGACACCAGAGCGTAGATCGCGCAGATTAGGATGCTTGTTTGCACCAAAAGCATAAAGGATCGCACCTCATCGTCATCCGATAAACTTATGAAAAATATAACTATGGCGCACAACGCAATGCCGCATATATGAAAGATATTCAAAGCGTTTTTATCTTTTTGCATTTACCTTTTTTTGCTCCTGCGCTTTGCCGCTTAAATTTAGCCTCGGTATGCGCTTGTTAGGATTTTAACCTCGCTGCTGCTACTTTGAAATTTCATCTTTTAAAATTCCGTCTTTATACGGATAATTTTATATCGTCGCGTTTTTGAAATTTGCATCGCTGCAAATAAAATTTTATTGAGGTTTAAAATTTGATGCCGTGTTGTTGCGCTGAGTAAAATTTCAATAACGCGCTAAATTTAAGTAGCACGTAAAATCAAGCATTGCGCTAAATTTCAAGTTACGCGCCGAATTTAGCTCGCGCGGCAAATCAAGCGCGCCGCCTAATAAAAGCGGTATAAAATTTGCTCGCGCGCTAAGGCCCGTCCCTCGGGGCCTAGGCGTATAAAATTCTACCCAGGCGGATCATGTTTGAGCCGCATTTGATCGCGAGCTCGAAATCATCGCTCATCCCCATCGAGCAGATCCGCGCGCCGTGCGGCACGAGCGCATCAAAGATCTCGCGGCTCGCCTCGAAGCTTCGCGCGATCTGCGCGGGCTCGCTCACATGTGCGCCGATGCTCATCACGCCGATTAAATTTAGATTTTTGCACTCCTGCTTGATGCGCAAAAACTCCTCCACCGCGCGGTTTTTATCGAGTCCCGTTTTAGAGCTCTCGCCCGCAGCGTTGATCTCCAGCAGCGTATCTAGCGGATAAGTTAGCCGCTTATTCACGGCAAGCGCGAGCTCGCAACTGTTGCAGCTCTGCCACAGCGTCGGGCGCAGAGCGATGAGCTGATTGATTTTGTTGCTTTGTAGCGTGCCGATGAAGTGCCACTTTAGCGGCAGTTCGCGCAATGCCTCGCTTTTGCGCTTCAGCTCCTGCACTCTGTTTTCGCCGAATGCGATCTGTCCTTGCGAATACAGCTCGCGCACCTCATCCGTGCCTACGTTTTTGCTTACCGCGACTAGCTGCACTTCGCCTGCGCCTGATTTCGCAGCCTCAATGCGCTTTAAAATTTCATCCAGCCTCATTTGTAAAATCCCAAAATTCTAGCGAAATCATTTAGCACCGTAAATATCATCAAAAGCGCCAAAATTCCCATGCCTACGTAGCTAGCGCCCACGAACACCCGCTTTGGTACGGGGCGGTGGAAGATGAGCTCAAAGAGATTAAACGCGATGTGTCCGCCATCAAGCGCGGGGATCGGAAAGAGGTTGATAAGCCCTAAATTTACCGATATTAGCGCCACGAGCGCGAGCAGGACCGCCGCGCCGTAATCGACCGCCTTTGAGGTGATGTCCGTAATGGCGACGATACCGCCCATCTCCTTGGGCGAAACGACGCCGCTGGCGAGCTTTTCGAGGCCTACCAAGATGAGCTTTGATGCCTCCACCGTCTGATCCCACGCGAAGCTAAGCGAGCTCGCGCCCTTGTGATATAGCGTCACGGTCGCGTTGTAATCGGGCGAAATGCCGATGAGCGGCACTCTGATGCTCTCGCGCCAGATGGTTTTTTTCTCGCCGAGCTTCGGCGTGAGCTGCAGGCTCAGCCGCTCGCCGCCGCGCATGATTTCTAAGCTTAGAGGTGCTGCGGTTACCTGCTTTGAGATGTCGTCCCACTCGCGGATCCGCTTGCCGTCGATCGATAAAATTTCATCGTTTAGCATTAGTCCTGCGCTTGCTGCGGCGGAATTTGGCGAGATTTTGCCGACCTTCGGCGCGAGCTTTTCGACGCCGATGTAGCCCAGCGCGAT
>CAJPSJ010000249.1 GCA_905373295.1 uncultured Campylobacter sp.
GCCTGTTTTAGGCTCTGCGCGACGCCCACGCTTACCAAAACGCGCCCGCCGCTAGCATAAATCTGCCCCTCCCGCTCGCTCACGCCCGCGTAGCAGATATGCGCTCCCGCAGGAATTTCGCCCGTCTTGATCGGCTCAGGCTGCGAAGAGCCGTAAGGGTAGCGCTCGCTAGCCATCACGACGCCCACCGCAAATCGCTCTTTTAAGCTTATGCTACTTAGTTTGCCTACGGCGGCGTTGTATAAAATTTCGCTCAAATTTCCGTCAATTAGCGGCATCAACACCTCGCACTCCGGATCGCCGAAGCGGACGTTGTACTCCAGCACGTAAGGCTCGCCGCCCACGATCATAAGCCCCACGAACAGCACGCCGCAAAATGGCGCGCCCTGCTGCCGCATCCCTTTTAGCGTAGGTGCTACGATCTCGCTCTGCACTCTTTTTATCAGCGCGGCATCCGCTAGCAGGCTTGGCGCATAAGCTCCCATGCCGCCGGTGTTCGGGCCTAGATCGCCGTCAAGCAATTTTTTGTGATCCTGCGCTACGGGCAGACTTACGAAATTCTCCCCGTCGCAGATCGCAAAAAAGCTCAGCTCGAAGCCTTCTAGAAACTCCTCCACGACGACGCGCTTACCCGCTTCGCCAAAGCTTTCGCCGCTTAGCATATCCGCGGCGGCTTTTTTAGCTTCATCTTTGGAATTTGCGATGATGACGCCTTTGCCTGCGCACAAGCCGTCCGCTTTGACCACTACGCGGCCGTTTAGAGTATCGATAAATTTTGAAATTTCGGATAGATCGTCGCTGCTTAGAAATTTTGCGGTTTTGATATGATTTCGCGCCAGAAAGTCCTTCATATAGGCTTTAGAGCCCTCAAGCTTCGCCGCAGCGGCGCTGGGGCCGAATATCGCTAGACCTTGCGCTTTGAAAATATCCACGATACCTTTTGTAAGCGGTTCTTCGGCGCCTACGACGGTAAGGGCTACGTCGTTGTTTTTAGCAAAAAGTGCGAGTTCATTAAAATCTTTTAAATCTAAATTTTTACCGAGCGCCTTTGTAGCGCCGTTTCCCGGAGCAAAATACAGATTTAAAACGTTTTTATCCTCGCGAAGTCTTAGCCCGATCGCGTATTCTCTACCGCCGCCGCCGATTATTAGGATATTCAATGAAGCCTCCGTAACGTAAAAAACCCAAGTGAGCGTTGCGTAAAAAGAATCGGCTCAAACAAAGCCAATCTTGCAACTAGGAAAAATCTCTAGGTCGCAACCCGTAACTTTAACAAAAGCTCGAGCCGAGCCGCGTCACACGGACCTCTCACGTCGTCGCTTATACAAATATGTTGAACCCTCATATAAAACGCTCTCGCTTCACCCAGGCTTGGGCAAAATTATAGTCAAAATTTGCTTAAACTATGGCAAAAGCGCCAGATCGACGCAGGATTTTATCGACATTCTTTCGCAAATTATCGGCTTGCAAAACTCGCTCAAAACGCTCGCCGTCGTCCTACCGATACAGACCGCCCTGTAGCCTCCGTCCCAGCCGAAATTTGCAATAAAGCCGCGGACGTTTTTAGGCGAGGTAAAAATCAGCGTGCTGCCTTGCGGCGGCTTTGCGGCGGCGGGCAGGCTAAGGACGCAATTTTCGTAGGCGATCACGCTTTGCAGCCGCACGCCGGCACTAGATAGAATTTGCTCTAGCTTTGATACCGTCTGCCTCGCGCGCAGATACAGCGCGTCTCTGCCCTGCAAGAGCGGCGCGATCTCCGCGGCAAACTCATTTCCGTGCCCGTGCTGCGCCGTATAGATATTGCGAAATCCAAACTCGCGCGCAGCCGCCGCACACGGCTCGCCGATAGCATAAACGGGGGTATCTAAATCAAGCGAAATTTCATTAAATTTTATCGCCGCTACCGTATTTTTGGAGGTAAAAATTAGCGCGCCCGTCTGCACAGGCAGGCTAAATTTGAGAAATTTTATCTCGCAGACCGCAAGCTGCCTCACCTGCGGATGATCAAATCTCGTATTAGACACCAGATATATCAAAACGCCCCCTCTAATTTTAATTTTATACAACTAGTATATTTCCATCTTTAAAAAGTTAATTATAGAGTTTGGTTGAAGATACTTTTGCGCTTTTATGTCTTAGTTTCATATATTAAAGGCTTCTTTTACCTCCCAACCTCTTTTTTATAATTATTCTCCGATTTTCTACTTCATTATTTTTTCATAAAATAGAATAAAAATTTTGCCTAACAATGGTAAAATTTCGAATCAACTTATTTTTCTTGCAAAATCTCTTTCAGTTATTCCTCTTTCTCGAATCTCAACTCTCTTGTTCTCGGGTGCTGAAGTTTCTATTTCTTCTTCGGTTCGATATTTTTTTCCAAAATAAATATCTTGCAAATAAGCAATCGTGTTTGCATTTCTTCCATCAGATGTTCTTGTTATAGTTTTTTTTGTGCTAGGTTTTATTATTTTCACCTCATTACTCTCCAGTATAGATAACCTATCTTGAACACTACTAGCTTTCATTTTTAGTTTTGGAATTTCCAAAACTCCCAAGCTCTCGTTTGTATCAGGATCAAAGATTTCATCATCTTTTTTAAAAATAATAAATATATCTCCAACTTTAACACCATCTAAACTACCTTTGTTTATAACTAACTTATGGCTATCTATTATTTTTATGATTCGCGCTTCCATGGTTAATTTTCTCCTTGTAAATTTAAAAGATCTCTAATATCGCTTTCTTTTAGTTGCAAACTAAAATACAGACTACTATTATATTGTTTTGGAATAGTCTTATCAATTCGATACAAAAACTCAATATGACATATCCGATTATCACTCTGAATATGTCTTATAATACCTATACCAACAAACACTTCAACATTTTCACTATCTATAAAATAAAGTTTTATAATATCATTGTATGTTAATTTAATAGATGAATTATTTAAAAAAAGGTCATTGCCTTTTACATTTTTGTATAAAGGTTGAAGCTTAAGTTTTTTAATAAAGCTATAGTCTACCGTATTCTGTTTGACATTATACAAGTAACCAACAAGCATCGTAGTCACAATTAAAAAAATAA
>CAJPSJ010000250.1 GCA_905373295.1 uncultured Campylobacter sp.
CGTTTTCCGTTTTTGCTGATAGATCGCGTCGAAGAGCTCAGTATAGGCGAAAGCATCAAGGCCTATAAAAACGTAACCTACAACGAGCAGATCTTTCAGGGTCACTTCCCGGGGCACCCGATCTATCCGGGCGTAATGATTATCGAGGGCTTAGCGCAGGCAGGCGGCGTGCTGGCGTTTAAGAGCATGGAGAAAGACGGCGTCGATCTAAGCGACAAAGTCGTGTATTTTATGAGTATCGATAACGCTAAATTTAGAAACCCGGTCCGCCCCGGCGACAAGCTTGAGTATCGCATCAGCGTAATCAAACACCGCGGACGCATCTGGGTGTTAAAGGGCGAAGCCTACATCAACGATGGCGCCACGCTGGCCGCGCAGGCTGAACTTCAAGCGATGATAATGGATAAATGATGGCTAAAGTTCACCACACGGCGATCATCGAGGACGGCGCGCAGATCGGAGCCGAAGTAACGATCGAGCCGTATGCTTTCATAAGCGCGCAGTCTAAAATCGGCGACGGCTGCACGATCAAGCAGGGCGCGCGCATCATCGGCGATACTCAAATCGGCGAGGGCTCTAAAATTTTTTCATACGCGATCGTGGGCGAAATTCCGCAGGATATGAGCTTTGAAGATGGCGAGCGCACGGGGTTAGTCATCGGCAAAAACGCTACGATTCACGAGTTTTGCACGATCAGCTCGGGCTCGCATAAGGGCGACGGATTTACCCGCATCGGCAATAATCTGTTTATGATGGCGTATTGCCACGTCGCGCACGATTGCGTGCTGGGAGACAATATCATCTTGGCAAACAACGCCACGCTCGCAGGCCACGTCGTAATGGGCGATCATGCCGTCATCGGCGGGCTTACGCCGGTGCATCAGTTCGTTCATATCGGCGAGAGCTGCATGATCGCAGGGGCTAGCGCGCTTAGTCAGGACGTGGTGCCGTTTTGCCTAGCCGAGGGAAATCGCGCCTATATTCGCGGGCTAAATTTAACGGGTATCCGCCGCCGCTTCGATAAAGAGACGGTCGAGACGATAAATCGGGCGTATAAATTTTTATTCAACCAAGGCAAGGGCTTAAAGGAGCAGGCGCAAATTTTATTAAACGAAACGAGCGATCAAAACGTGCGCAAGATGTGCGAGTTTATAATCAACACAAAACGCGGAATTCCGCTAGATAAAGGTAAAATTTAATGGCAAATAAGTGCAGTTTTTGCGGCGAGACGGGCGCGGACGGGCGTCGTATCTATCCTAACGACGACGGTACGGCGGCTATCTGCAGCTATTGTATCGATATGGCATACGCCGCTATCCACGGCAGCGAGGGTCAAAATGAGGCGATACAAAATCAAAATAAAGAGATCGATTTCGAGGCTATCAAGCCAAAGGCGCTGATGGAGGTGCTAAACCGCTACGTCATCGGCCAGGAGCGCGCTAAGAAAATTTTTAGCGTCGGCGTTTACAACCACTATAAAAGAATTTTCAGGCAGACCGACGCGAAGGGCGACGACACCGAAATTTCAAAATCAAATATCTTGCTTATCGGGCCTACCGGCAGCGGTAAGACGCTTATGGCGCAGACCTTGGCGAAATTTTTAGACGTGCCGATCGCCATTAGCGACGCTACGAGCCTAACGGAAGCGGGCTACGTCGGCGAGGACGTAGAAAACATCCTCACCCGCCTTTTGCAAGCCGCGGACGGCGACGTAGAGAAGGCACAGCGCGGTATCGTATTCGTAGATGAGATCGATAAGATTGCGCGAATGAGCGAAAACCGCAGCATCACGCGCGACGTAAGCGGCGAAGGGGTACAGCAAGCGCTACTTAAGATCATCGAAGGAAGCGTCGTAAATATCCCGCCGAAGGGCGGTCGCAAGCATCCAAATCAGGACTTCATCCAGATCGATACTACTAATATCCTATTCGTCTGTGGCGGCGCATTCGACGGGCTAAACGAGATCATCAATCGCCGCATCGGGCAGAATGTGCTGGGATTTAATCAAACAAAGCGCAGCAAGAAAGAGGATTTAAATTTGCTAAATATGGTCGAGGCCGACGATCTGGTACATTACGGCATAATCCCCGAGCTCATCGGGCGCTTGCACGTAGTGGCTACGCTAAATCAGATCGACGAAAAGGCGATGGTTAGAATTTTAACCGAGCCGAAAAACGCGATCTTAAAACAATATCAAAAGCTCTTTGCGATAGACGGCGCAAATTTAAAATTTGATGACGACGCGCTAAGGGAGGTCGCGAGCCTTGCGATCAAGCGCAAAACGGGCGCACGCGGACTTCGCAGCATAATCGAGGAGATCATGATCGATATTATGTTCGATCTGCCCGAGCTTAAGGGCTATGACGTCATCATCTCCAAAGAGGTCGTAGACGGCGTTTCTAAGCCGATACTTGTAAAACAAAATTTAACTGCATAAAGGGGATAAATGTTACTTGATTCGATTCTAGGATTATTTTCTAGGGATATGGGCATCGATCTAGGCACGGCAAACACGCTCGTGCTGCTAAAAGATAAAGGCATTATCATCAACGAACCGAGCGTCGTCGCGGTGCAAAACGAACGCTACGGCAAGCAAAGGATCATCGCCGTGGGCGCTGAGGCTAAAGAGATGCTCGGACGCACTCCTGGCGATATCGAAGCGGTGCGCCCGATGAAGGACGGCGTTATCGCGGATTTTGATATGACGGAGAAGATGATTAGATATTTTATCGAAAAGACCCACAAGCGCCGCTTTTTCGTAAGCCCGCGCATCATCATCTCGGTTCCTTACGGGCTAACTCAGGTCGAGCGCAAAGCCGTGCGCGAAAGCGCAATGATAGCGGGCGCGCGCGAGGTTTATCTAATCGAAGAGCCGATGGCTGCGGCGATCGGTGCGGGACTTCCCGTAAATGAAGCGCGCGGCTCGTTGGTCGTGGATATCGGCGGCGGTACCACCGAGATCGGCGTTATCTCTTTAGGTGGTATCATCAGTGCCAAATCCGTCCGAGTCGCGGGCGATAAGATCGACTCAAGCATCGTTAATTACGTCAAAGAAAAATATAGTCTGCTTATT
>CAJPSJ010000251.1 GCA_905373295.1 uncultured Campylobacter sp.
ATTGATATACCCAAGCACTTCCTCTGCAGAAAAATAGAAATATAACTAAAAATACAGCTAATATTAAATAACATTCTGTGCTGATTTTAGTCCAATAATCTTTGATCATAAAAAGAGGCATTTCAGATTTATAACTTTGAAATTCCATACGATAATACTCCAAATTTTTAATTCAATACGCCGCTCTTTTCATTGACTTTGCTCTGCATCTTTCACTCCTTTTAAATAGAAATATATTTTGTAAATAAATTCAAATGCAGACATTAATATTACGGAACCAGAAAGAGAAAAACAGGATTGAAAGAAAATAATATATCCAAAAATTGAAAATCTACTTTGAAATTCCGGCATAAAATGGCTTGTTCTTATGCTTATACCGCTGCTTGCAAAATATCCGGTATAATAAACCTCAAACATAAAAATACCAAGACCAAACATAAACGGAAGCAACAAAAACGGGCAATCGTTTTCACACTTCTTTTTTGAAAGCAATATAAAATCATCATCATATCTGCAAAAGTAAATATAATAAACCAATGAATATAAGCTAGAAACCGCAAAAATAATAATCCCGTATATCCACATAATACTAACGTAAAATTCAGAAAGTTGGGTGTATGGGCTAATACTACCGATAATTTCGATATTTGGAAAATAGCTTTTCATAAAATTTACGAAATTCAAGCACGCAGGAGAAATATCTAAAATATTTTTAGGAATTATAAAGGCGCTAAGAGAATATAAAAAATATATAAAACATAATTTCGTAAAAAATTTGCCGAATTTTACACGAGTATTTTCTATTCTTATCTTTTTACTTTCGAATTCTAAATCCTGCAATCTTAACCCCTAAATAAAATGATTACGCATTTTAGCGCCTACAACCTTAAACAAACTATAAATTAGCATATTTATATTGTGCTTAATAAACGCAATCTATGCAAGGGCTTCCGAAAACGGATCAAATTTGGATTTGCTCCAAATTTAAAATGATCCGTCGCTGCTGCTTTCGCGGGGTTTAGGAAGCGGCGAAATTTTAGTGTAATACTCCTCCTTGCCGTTGTACTGGCGGCTAAAAACGCCGTCTGGGACGGTGAAGTTGCGCTTGGTTTGCGGATATTCTTTTAAATAGGCATCTAAAAATTTTGCAAATACCGGTGCTGCGGTACGTCCGCCGCCCTCGACCTTTCGCATAGGTTTATAATCGTCGTTGCCATACCAGATTATGATCTGTAAATCCGGCGTAAAGCCGCAAAACCATGCATCTATGCTATCGTTTGAGGTGCCTGTTTTACCCGCTATGTCGATGCCCTGCACGCGCGCGCGAGTACCGGTGCCGCGCTGCACGATATTTTTTAGTAGTGTAGTCATCAGATATGCCTGCTCCGGGCGCAGCACGCGACGTCTCTCAGGCTCTATAAAGCGAGTTTTGCCGTCCTTATCGGTAATCGAAACGATAAATTTTGATTTTGCAGTAATCCCAAGCCCCGGAAACATCGAATACATCGTGGAGTATTCAAGCGGCGAAATTCCGTAGCTGCCGATAGCCACCGACAGGGCAGGCGGGACATTTTTAAAGCCGAACTCGCTCAGCTTTTTTGCCGCGCGATCAACGCCGATAGATTGCATCAGATTGATCGAGGCAAGGTTGCGCGAGCGAGTTAAAGCTTCTTTGATCGTGATATAGCCACTGTAAGTCTTGTCGTAATTTTTCGGCTTCCACGTTTTATCGCTGCCATCGTCGAATTCTCTAGCTATATCGGGAACTTCGGTCATCGTCGAGTAGCCCATATCAAGGGCGATTTGATAGACAAAAGGCTTAAAGCTGGAGCCAGTTTGGCGCTGGGATTGGCTGGCACGATTGAAATTTGATTTCGCGTAATCCACGCCGCCGACGAGCGCTAGAATTTCGCCGTTTTGCGGATGCGTGACGACCATAGCGCCGTTTACGTTGCTTGCATTGGCGTCTTTGTTGCGCTTTAAAATTTCATTGTAGCCGAAAACTAATGCCTCTTGCGCCATCGCCTGCGCCTTTAGATCAAGGCTCGTATCTATGCGGTATCCGCCCGTGCGGACGTCCGGTAGAATTTTTTCGGCTTCTTTTATAATCTCATCTACGGCATACGGCGCTACGTTTTGCGTGAGTGTTTCGTTGTAGATCGTAGGCTGCTCGTTCATCGCAAGCTCATATTCGGTCTTATTTATCCAGCCGAGCTCATGCATCCTATAAATCACGTTATTGGCACGCGAAAGCGACAAATCCAGGTGCTTAGTAGGATCAAAGCTACTAGGAGCTTTCGGCAAGCCCACTAAAATCGCGATCTCTTTAAGGCTTAAATCTTGCAAATCCTTTTTGAAATATCCCAAAGCCGCCGTGCGGATGCCGTAATATCCGTGCCCGAAATACACTTCGTTGAAGTAACGCTCTAGAATTTGTTCCTTACTTAGAGCGTTTTCTATCTTAAGCGATAGGATCGCTTCTTTGATCTTGCGATCAAGCTTCTTTTCGCTAGAAAGAACTAAATTTCTCGTGATCTGCTGCGTAATCGTGGAAGCCCCTTCGACAAATTTCATCGCTTTGACATCCTTAATAATCGCCCTAAAAATCGCCTCGACATTCACGCCGCCATGTTCGAAAAACGCCGTATCCTCGATAGCTACGAGCGCCTCGATCACGCGGCCTGGAATCTCGTCGAATTTTACGTAAATTCTATTTTGTTCATTAAAAACGTTTGCGATCAGATTGCCGTTGCGGTCATAAATTTTAGTCGTGAGCTCTGGATGATAATTGATTATGGAGTCCGATTCCAAGCGGATTTGCGAGTAAAAATACAAAAAAATCCCGCCTGCGGCAAACGCACAAACCGTAATAAAACTAAATAAAACTCTTACCATACAAACCTCTTTAAATTTTCCAGATCAAGCCCCATCGCCGTGAATTTTGACCCACGCGAGCTTTTGATATATTTTTCGTTAAAGCCTTCGATACTCATCGCACCCGCCTTGCCGCGCCAATCGCCGCTAGCGATATAGCTTTTTAAATCCGCTTCATTAAAT
>CAJPSJ010000252.1 GCA_905373295.1 uncultured Campylobacter sp.
GAACCTACCCGCGGCAAACGGCAGATCCATAGAGATCAAAAAATTTCAATTAAATTTAAAAATTCAAAACATAACTTAAAATGCGCGCGGCGTCGTCTATTTGCTTTATCAAAATTTATTCCCTCGCGGATTAAACATACGCAGCGCTATCGCGCTTTGATTTTTATTCACGGATAAAATCGCCGCAAGCGGGATCGCGTAGGCAGGGCGAAATTTTACTTTCGGTGAGCCTTAAGGCGGAGCGCGACTATTATCATAGACCTATATCGGATCGCAATCACCAGTGCTTTATGCTAAGTCGCGGTATTCTCGGCAGGTGGATACTTTAATTGCGCCGCCGCTTTGCGCCGTAAAATTTCATCTTCGCAGAGCAATCTACGCGCCGCTCATATCGGCAGAGCCGACGCCCGAGCTCGCCTGTTTTCGGATTTAGCAGGCGTTTGCTTTCGCGGGTTATAATGCGCCCGTTTTAAATTTCAAAATAAAGGAAAATCATGCAACAAACCAAATTACAAGGCGTAAGCGTTAGCCTTTCGGGCAGCGAGCTTAAGCTGGGAGATAAGGCGCCTGTGGTTAGCCTGGTCGCTGCCGATCTTAGCGAGGTCAAAGTCGGCGGCGGTACGGGCAAGGCGCAGGTCATCATCGCCGTGCCCTCCCTGGATACGGACGTGTGCGCGACCGAGACGCGCAAATTTAACGAGCGCGCCGCGAGTATAAAAAATACCGAGGTTTTTGTGATCTCTATGGATCTGCCGTTTGCCGCGGGTAGGTTCTGCTCGACCGAGGGGATCAAAAATTTACGCGCCCTAAGCGATTTTCGCAATAAGGAGTTTGCGCGCGCATACGGCGTGCTGATCGCGGACGGCGCGCTTGCGGGGCTAACGTGCCGCGCAGTTTTCGTCGTGGACACCGCGGGCAAGATCGCCTACAAGCAGATCACGGACGACATCGTAGATGAGCCAGATTACGACGCGGCGCTAAATGCGGCGGCGTTTGCGAGCGGAAGCGCTGCGACGCAGGGCTGATGCAATTTTTAGGTTTGCGGTGCAGACATCTGCTCGCTTAAATTTAGCGGGCTTAAAATACGCGGACGGGCGCCTTGCTCGCCCGCAACTTTAAATTTTGAAATTACATGGCGCTTTGAAATTTATCAGGCTACGTTTGAAATTTCGGCGGATCTGCGCCCGTGATCCTCTTTGCGCAGTTCGCAATAGAATTTTAAAATTCTATCCCCAATCAATTTATAAATTTATCTCACATTCGGTATGCTTTTCGATCCGTCGGCACATATTTTGTTTGGATTTAGAAAAACAGCGCGCGATCGGAGTTAAATTTTAGCGCAAAAATACAGGCGGCAGTGTCGCGGGGCTAGACCAGGCGCAGATGAAATGCGGATGAAATTCGAATGGGAGCATATATGCAATACGTGACCGAGCAAATTCTAGACGCAACGACGTATAGCGAAGTGAGACAACGCGCACAAAGATAAGGTGCAGTATTTTTTCTTTAGACGAGGCGGAAATGAGCCGAATAAAGGAGCGTGTAGTATAATACGTAACTGAAATTCGGCGAAATTTCCAACGATGTATAAAGGAAAAAGAGGGGTTGCTAAGTATTCAAGTCCGGATAATCCCACGCATTATATTCGTCCGTCAGATTATCATTTTCGTCCCCCTTGCAGCACAGCCACTCTAGTCCGCCGCGCCTCTCCATCACGACCTCTTCATCAAGCCCCACGCAGTCTGAGCCGTGCACGCGGGCATTGACGCACGCCCAGTGGTAGCGGTAGATGAGATCGAGCGCCTGCAAAATTTCATCCGTGCCGCGTAGCTTCACGCGCGCCGAAAAATCGCCGCCGCTAAAGGTGTCCATCACAAAGGCGCAGTCGCAGATCTCGCTCGGAAAGCTAAGCTCCTCCACGAGCCCCATGGCCCACATCAGCGCCCACAGCGACTCGTATTTCCAGCCCATATTTACGGCCTCGTCGCGGCTTGCCTCGCCCTGCACGACGCGGCGCTCCATGCGTGTGAGCTTGTCTATGCAGCCGTAGCGGTTATCTAGAAAGTCCCGCGCGCCCTGCTTATCCTCGTCTGCGAGCTTGCCCTCGTCTCTGATCGAGCAGGCGCACATTATCGCCGCATACGAGCAGATAGCGCGAGCGATGACTTCGTCCTTTTCGCGCGGAGTGATCTCGCCCGTCTCGTACCGTAGCGGCAGATGGTCAATGTACGGCACGCCCTGCGATTTTAAAATTTCGATGCTTATATCCTTGCGCTCTTGCGCGGTCTTGCCGATCTTCGCGGCGTTTGCGCTATTTTTGCCGCCTTTTTTGAAAAAATCTGAAAACGCCATGAGCTCTCCTTAAAATTTTAAATGTATTTTAAAACAATCGCGCAAAATTTCAGCTTACGGCGGCGAGGCGGATTTTTAAATTTAAGCTCAAACCCAAGCTTTGCAATCGGACGGAAATTTTACGCTGCGCTACGAATTTATGCGGCGCGTGGCTCGTCCGTGCCTGCAATGAAGCCTAATGTGGCGTCTGAGTGGATACGTTTATAGTGGCTAAACGCTTAAATTCGCAGGCGTTTTAAATTTATAGCCCTTTGCGAGCCGTCTGCGGCAAGCGGCGCAAACTAGCGGCGGCGAGTGCGGCTTTGAAGTCGTGCGGTTTGTGATATGGCGGAGCGATTTTTGCTTATATGGACGCCCTTGTGCGAGTGATGCCGCCTTTTCTTGCATAACCAAGTCGTTTAGGTGGGAAAAAGATTAAATTTTAAAAGCGCGCGTGATTTGAATGTAGTGTTTTTTGCGTAAGCGCCGCCCTTTGCTCGCGCTATCGATGCCGCCCGTTTACGGCGTCGTAATATTTGGCAGTTTGTCGTTGTTCGGATCAAATTTCAAAATTTTACCGTCCACGCAGCGCTTCGCGTAAAAATAATCTTTGTAAAAAGAAGCGCCGCAGCTAAGCCCGCGACCGATCGCTTCGTCGTTTTCTAGTTTATTTCCGGAGAAAATTTTCCCAAGTAGCCGCGCCCGGATTTTTTGCGACGA
>CAJPSJ010000253.1 GCA_905373295.1 uncultured Campylobacter sp.
CTAAAATTTCGTCGCAATTCTTAACGGAATTTAGCCTATGCGCGATGATAATGAAGGTTTTTCCTTTTTTGATCTCGCTTAAATTTTTATTGATGATACTTTCGCTTTCATAATCAAGCGCGGAGGTTGCCTCGTCAAAGATCAAAATTTTAGGATTATTTATGAGTGCTCTAGCGATTGCGATGCGCTGCTTCTGTCCGCCGCTAAGGCTAGAGCCGCGCTCGCCTACGAAGGTATCGTAACCTCCCGCAAGCTCGGCGATAAAATCATGAGCGCCTGCGATCTTACTAACTCTAATGATCTCCTCCATACTCGCCCCGCTTGCGGCAAAGGCGATGTTTTCTTTGATACTGCCGCTAAATAGATAGTTTTCCTGAAGGACTACGCCGATGTTTTGCCTCAAAAGATATGGATTTAGATGTCTGATATCTATGCCGTCGATATAAACGGCGCCCGAGCTTTGCAGATAGAGCCGCTCGATCAGCTTCGTAATCGTGCTTTTGCCGCTGCCGCTTCTGCCTACTATGCCTACGCTTTTGCCCGGCTCTACGTGAAAGCTGATATCTTTTAACACCAAATTTAGATCCGGCCTGTATCTAAAATTTACGGCGTCAAATTTTATATCCCCTTCTATATTATTTAGCGCGATCGGCTTATCGGTGCTCTGCTCGGTTGGAGTATTTAATATATCTCCTAGCCTATCTACGCTAAGAAGGGCTTGTTGGAATTCATTCCAAAGGCCCACGAGCCTCATCACCGGAGCGCTAAATTGCCCCGCAAACATCTGAAAGGCTATGAGCTGACCGACGCTTAGTTTGCCTTCTATTACGAGCCCTACACCGAAATATAAAATGCAAAGCGTCATAAGCTTTTGCAGTGCGGAGGCAAAGCCGCTTGCGACGTTGCTTAAATTTGAAAGATTAAAAGATGAGCGGACGTATCTGCCTAGATTTTCCTCCCACATCTTTTGCATACTGCCCTCGATCGCTAGAGATTTTACCGTTTGCATTCCGGTTACTGCTTCTACGAGATAGGAGTTTGAAGCAGCTCCCATTTGAAATTTATCCTCCAGCCTCTTTCTAAGCACGGGAGTAATGAAAAAGTAGATCGCAGCAATTACGCTTATAAATGCGATTGCGATCAGCGTAAGCTTCACGCTGTAAAGCAGCATCATAAAAACAAATACGAAGCTAAATAAAATATCAAGTAGCACGCTTACGCTTTTATTTGCGATAAACTCTCTTATGCTATCTAATTCTCGCACTCTAGCAACGATGTTTCCTACCTTGCGGTTCTCAAAGTAGGTCATCGGAAGCAAGGCCAAATGGCTAAAAAGCTCGCTACCGAGCTTAGCGTCAATTTTAGTAGTAGTGTGCGCGAATATATAATTTCTACTTAGGCTTAAAAGCATCTCAAATATGATGGTTGCCAAAAATGCAAATGCAATTACGTTTAGCGTGCTGATGCTATGATGGGTTAAAACCTTATCGAGCACCACCTGCGTAAAAAGCGGTGTAACAAGACCGAAAAGCTGCATGATAAATGAAGCTAAAAGCACTTCAAATACCACTCTTTTAAAGCTTAGCATTCGCTTGTAAAACCAGGCAAAGCCGAATTTGATCTGAGAATTCAGAGTTTTATGAGCTAGCACTATAAACTCGCCACTGCAAAGATCAAATAGCTCGCTCGCGCTCAGCTCTTTTACGGAATTTCCGCCGTCAAATACGATAAATTTAATAGCTGTTTCTGGCTCTTGTGAGGCTTTAGATTGAGGGGATTTGGATGAGCGGGGAGCTTTAGCCTCTTTGGCGGAGGAATGGGATGTGCCCGCGGAGGAAGAATTTGCCGCGCTAGAAGAAGATGACGCATTAGAAGATAACGATGCGGACGAAGATGAGTTTAAAGAATTTGTCGTGTCGCTTTTAGAGCTCAATATCTCCTTGGAATCTGCCGCATCTTTGGAATTTACGCTATTTATATCAGCTGCTGTCTTGTTAGTATTTGCCGCTTTAATATCCTCTTTACTTTGCTGCTCGATCTTTAAGACGTTAAAGTAGCTTCCATCCTTTTTCTGAAGTATAAACGGCGGCTTATAGCGCATCAAATTTGAAAGATTTAGCTTTTTAATCTTAGCCTTAAACTCGCAATGCTTAGCCATCCGCACTAGCTCTTCGATCTGCGGCTCCTCGCTGCTTAGCGCAAATTTATTTATAAGCGCCTTGGCATCGAATGGGATATGATTTACGGCGGCTATCAGACCTAGCGAGCCCAGGGCGGTTTGCATCGGATACCTTTGAGTGAAATTTGAAGGAATTCTATTAAGTCTATTTGAAACGGGGCTTAAATTCGGAAGGAATTTTAAAGAAATTTAAGGGATTGAGAGAATTTGGGAAACTAGAACGATGGTGCTAGAGGAAAGAATGGGCGTAGGAGTGGCTATCGAATGGATTATGACAACCGACGGGATATCCGACAAAAATATTCAGTTCAAAATCGGCTTCGGGACATCCATGCAATATATAAAGATTTTGTCATTGTATGCCGATCTGATTGGGAAAGATAACGCGTAATAACGTAAGGTAGGCCGCTATAGTAATTTAATATCTGATTAAGCCGCAAAGAGTAAAATAGACGAACTTCTGAGATCATCAATGGGGATAAGGATGAACGAAGCAAGGCTTGAAGAGCTAAAGAAAATTCTAAATAAACGGCATCAAAATTTAGAGCAAGGTTTGCAAGAAGATTTTAATGTTCAAAATTTTGATACCTCAAATTCAAATGCTTCAAATTTCGATGCCTCAGATTTAAACAATACAAATTTCAAAACTTTAAATTCTAATGACAAAAATTCAGATGATCTAAATTTAAACGCAAAGCGCGATAGAAAATTTCAAAATTTAGATTCCGATGATGTCGCTTCTAATAAAAATTCTAAAACTGGGGCTAGAGACTACGATAAAGAGCCGCTGGTCATCAAAGATGAAACTAACCAAGTCATAAAAATTTCGATTATTTTAATGCTTGCGTTAATGACTTTCGGAATTT
>CAJPSJ010000254.1 GCA_905373295.1 uncultured Campylobacter sp.
CGACGCGATCTTTATAAAAAACGACCTTGCAAGCGTGCTATATCTATTCCGCCTAAGCGGTGCTGCCATGCGGACGATCAAGCAAAACCTCTTCTGGGCGCTGTTTTACAACGCCGTGTGTATCCCGATCGCAGCAGGCGCGCTATATCCGGGGCTCGGCGTGCTTCTAAAGCCGATGTACGGCGCTGCGGCGATGTGCTTTAGCTCCGTGACGGTCGTGCTAAATTCCATCAGATTGAAATTTGCTAAATTTTAGCGCGGCGGATTTTGCGCTAGGTGCGGAATTTTGCGCGGCGAAATTTTAATTCTACTCCGCGCAAAACGCGCAAAATTTTATCCCGCGGCTAATCGCGCGCGAAATTCCGCGGGATTAGCGCTGCTTGCAAAATTTTATCTTGCGATTAATCTGGCGTAAAATTTCGTGAATTCCGCCGCCGGATTCCGCGTTAGCAAGCTTGCCTGAGTTAACTTCGGCGGACGGCTTTATTCGGCGGAATTTTTACGGGCGAAATTTAACTCTACTCGCTGTGAATTTCTTTCGTTTTGAAAGAGCTCTTTTTCTCTGCACAGAGCGTGCAAAATTTTACTCACGCGGTTAATCACGCGTAAACGTGTAAAATTCTATGAAATTTGAGCGCTTATAATTTTATTTTGCGGTAATTGCGCGTGCAATTTTGCGAGATTTGCGCCGTTTGTGAAATTTTATTTTGCATCTAGCCCCACGTATAAATTTTAAAATTTTAACGTCGCAGATCGCCGCGCCGTCATACGGTGCCGCCCGCCGCGCTGCCGTCTAGCTGCCTCTTGGCGCCGTTTGCCCTCTAGCGTTATTCGTCGTTGCGTCGCCGCTCGGTATACTTCTGACGCTACTTACCGCCGCCGCTATTCGGCGTTGTTTGCCGTAGCGTCGTAGTATGATTTCATCGGTCACCGTGCCGCCGTCCGACTATCGCCTAGCACCGCTCGCCGCCGCGTCGTATCCGTCGCCGTCCATCGCTACGCCGCTACCCGACCGTTCAGTACAGCTCGCTGCCGCGCCGTAAAATTTTAAAAATTCCACAAAATTTTATAAGGTTAAAAGGAATTCCATAAAATTCTACCGTCCGCACTAAGTTTTAATAAATAAATTTAAAGGTAAAATAACGCTTCAAATGCAATTCGAGGTAGCGATGCGAAAAATTCTAATGGGTTCGTTTGTTTTTTGCGGCACGCTTTTTGGCGCTTCTTGCGAGCAGATGCTAAGCGATCCGCGCGGCTTTTTTAGCAAAGAGCCTGCGGACGAAGAGCTGCTGCAAAGCGATTTTGGCTGTAAAGGCTCGCTAGCTGGCGCAGAATTTTTGCAAAATTTAAAAAGCACGGCTTCTGAGATCAGGGACGAAAATATCGATTGTGTCGGTAACGAAGCCTTGCTGAACGAAAAAAGGCTTGAGCGAACCTTGGCATTTGTGGGGATGGATGGCGAGGGCTTTTTGAGCTATGCTAAAGAGAAAAACTACGCGCAAATTAGCGAAAAATCGCTTGAAGCCTTAGAATTTTACTCCGAGCACAAGATTGGAAATTTCATCGCTTATGGCAATTTTATGGGCGAGATCCCGGCAGCTAGGGAGGCGCTAAAAGATTATTTTGCCGCCAAATTTAATAAAAACGACGCCGATGAGCTGGCAAGCGCTGTTATAGCGGAATTTATCGCATACGCCGCAAAGGATCGCAAGGCGGGAGATTACGGTGAGCTTGAGCTGGCGCTAAAAGGCGGAGTAGGTGCAGATGAGTTTCGTACGCTACTTTTTAGCAAGGATTTTGCAATTTACGAGCTTGATAATGCCCTGGATCTGGCACTTTTGCTAGGATATGACGAGCGTTTTAGCGGCGCTTTGATCAAGCGAGGTGCGCAGGTGAATGCTGGCGAGGAAAACTCTCTATTTTACGCGATGAATAATGTTCAAAGTGCTAAATTTATGATCTCTAAAGGCGCCTTGGTTGGCTATAAAAACTCGCTTGGGCAAACTCCGATATTTTTCGCCGCCGCGGCAAAAAATTATGAGCTCGTAAAGTTGCTAATCTACTCGCACGCTAGCGTAAATGTCCGCCAGATCGGCAGCGCCGAGGCCCAGGCTCTAGCGTCGCTAGGCGAGCGTAGCGACGGCTGTGAACGTTCGGGCGCGGGCAAGACACTGCTGATGTTTGCGGCGCAAAAAAGTACCAAGCAGATCGTTGAATTGCTCGTAAAATCGGGCGCAAACGAAAAAGCAGTCGATGAGTTGGGGCTAAATGCACTAGACTATGCGCTTGCGGGTGGTGAAGCGGCTACGCAGAGCTATTTGCGCTCGCTTGGATTAAGTCCTACGCAAGCAAGCGATGATTTTACGAGCGATCCGCAAGATGCACCTGAGCGTGAGAATTAGCGGGCTTAATTTAAAAGGCCGTTTACCGCTTCGTCGTTTTAGGTTTGCGAAAACCTCATGAGCTTTAATTTAGAGTTTTTGCCGCTTTGTAAATTTTATAAATTTAGCGGATTTTTCGAGTGCGAGTTGGTAGAATTTAACGCTTTAAAATTTTATCGCTTTGCTTGCGCAGGTTGCATGCACTGAAATTTTATAAACGCGCAGACGAGCTTTAAAAATGGCGATATTTGTGCGTTTATGCGCGATAAAATTTTTGTCTAGGGATTTTGGTTTGCTATCAAGAGCGGGATTTCGTCAAATTTTGCGCGAGAAATTTATCGCTTTTGCGACAAAGTAAGCGTTGCATCATTGTGGAATTTTACCTTGATTTGAAGCTTTTGCTATGTTAAATAGAATTTAATACGCGTTTATAAAATGCTTTTGATTACGCCGCGCGCGGTATTTTGCACCGGAGAGATTTTATTGCGCGACAAGTTACTTAAAAATGCGTTCGCAAAATTGCAAACGCAGTAAAATAGCAGAGCTTGCTGCGCGATTAAGGCGCTCAAAAATCGCCGTAAAAGAAAGCGCGTGAATACGAATAATTGCTGCAAGGCGCGCA
>CAJPSJ010000255.1 GCA_905373295.1 uncultured Campylobacter sp.
AGCGCGTAATCGCGTTTAGTATCGACGAAGCGGTCAGCGCAACGCTTTTTGTGGTCGCGCTATTTGCTATCGACGAGCCAGAACTTGTCGCAGCGGCGCAGAGCGGAAGCAATCTTGAGGTACAAAAGATCGCGTCAAAATTCATTTTGCATTACGCGATAATAAAATTTTTATATCAGGCGATTTTTGTCTATCTATACGGCGCGACGCTAGGCAAACTCGCGGTTAAAATTTATTGCGTCCGCACTGACGGCAGCTCTATGGATATCGCTACTGCAGCGATCCGTGCGGCGGTTAGGTTGATAAGCGAGATGATCTTTTATATGGGATTTTTGGTGGCGCTTTTTACGAACTCGCGTCAGAGCCTGCATGATATGGCGGCGAAAACATTGGTGGTAGAGATTGAAAAAGAGTAAAAAATTTAAAATTCTAGCGCTTAGTTTTAGCGCTCTTTTAGCAAGCAGTGCGAGCGCAAAGGTCCAAGACGTCGAGCTTATAGCAGATAATGTCGAGAAAAACGGCTTTTTGACAGAGGCGAGCGGCAACGTAACGGTGTATTCGCAGGACTACTTCATCACCGCCGATCGCGCTACATACGACGAGCAAAACGGCATCATCGAGCTTTTCGGCAACGTCAATGCGATGCGCGGTAGCAGCGAAACTACGCGCGCGCAGCACGTCAAAATCGATCTGAAAAACGATAAGCAGGAAGCCGACGTAAATTTTATGATGGACAAGGACTCCGAGCTTTGGATGCAAAACGACGCCAGCTGCAGCGACAGCGAGTATTACCGCGTGGAGGGCTCCAGCGTATCTAGTTGCAACGTTACCGATCCTGATTGGCGCATCAAATTTAGTAGCGGCATGCTCAATAAAGAGAGCAAATTTCTCCATCTTTTCAATCCGAGATTTTACGTGGGCGATGTGCCGGTGCTCTATCTGCCGTATTTCGGCTTCCCGACTGATCGCACGCGCCGCACGGGCTTGCTGCCTCCAGAGGCTGGCTACATCAGCAAGGAGGGGATTTACTACAAGCAGCCGATCTATTTTGCGTCTTACGATAGCTGGGATTTTCAGCTCGATCCGCAGGTGCGCAGCAGAAGAGGCTTTGGCGCCTACGGCACCTTTCGCTTCACGGAGTCTCCGTACTCTTACGGCGAGATCAGAGGCGGAATCTTCGATAACTTCTCGCGAGCGCAAAAGCGGCTCGAATACAAAAACGAGCGCCACCACGGCTTTGAGGTGCAATACGATCGCAGCAAGCTTGCAACCTATCTGCTAGACGGCGATCTGCGCGAAAATTTATGGATCGATTTTACGCAGTTAAACGATCTGGAATATTACGATCTCAAACAAAAGGGAGGTCTTGGCAACGATGCGGATAATTCGCTCGTAACTTCACGGCTGAATTATTATTTGACCTCAGACGAGCACTATTTTGGCGCTTACGGACGCTACTATATCGATACAAGCAAGCTAAACGCCGATAATACCTTCCGCAACGAAGATACCGTCCAAGAGTTGCCGACGCTTCAATATCATAAATTTAGCAATGATTTGGGACTGCCAAATTTGATCTATTCGCTTGATGCAAAAGCGCGTAATTACACCAGATGGGAGGGCGCGACTGCTCGCCAATATGAGTTTGACGTACCGATTAGTATAAGCACGCCACTGCTGGCGGATTATTTAAATTTCGCCTTTACCGAGCGAGTGTATATGACTAATATAGATTGGCACGATAAATTCTACTACGCAAACGGCGATCTTGGCGAGGATAAAAGCACTTTCTACGCTAATCAATACACCGAGCTTTCACTCTACACCGACGTAGCCAGGGCTTACGATAGCTTGTATCATACGATGAGCTGGAGAGCGGATTTTAGAATTCCAAGCTGGCAGCAAGGCGATATAGAGGATAGAATTTTAAAGTATCATCAGTATAAATACGACCTTGCTCGCGGCGCAGTAGATCGTTCGCGGTTGGGTAACTTGCAAGACTCGCTTTATTGGGAGGATAACTTCTTAAGCGAACTTAGTGACGAATACACCCACGAAAATGCAGCTTTAAGTATGACGCAGTTTTTTTATAATGAAGACGGACGTAAATTTTTACGCCATAGTGTCAAGCAGCGATATGACTTCGACGATCATGAGTTCGATGATTTAGAACACCGCATCGATGCATATTTTGCAAATGGGTTAAATATCGGGAACCGCTTTACCTACTCACATAAATATAAAAGCTTCGATAAGGTCTATACCTACGCCAACTACTCCAACGACGACTTTAGCTTTGGACTCAGCCACGCTTACGAATACGAAAAGCTAAGCATGGAGCCTAAACGCTATACGAAAGATAACTACGGCATCGTAAACGCCTCGGTAAATTTACCTAGGAATAATAAAATTTTTGGGCGTTGGGATTACGACTTAGAGCGATCTTATTCTAAAATGTGGCGCGTGGGGCTTTCTCATACGCGCAAGTGTTGGAATTACTCTTTTGTGTATCAAGAGGATATCGAGCCTAAAAATACCAGTACGACTGGCTATAGCAAAGCAAGCAAGGAGCGCGGAATTTACTTTCTCGTAAATTTCTATCCGTTCGGCGGAGTAGGGTATGATTTTTCAGTAGATAGCGAATACGGAAGCGAAAAATAATGACGCCTAGAACCGAGCTGATGTTTGAAAACCAAATCGACGCCGCGATGAAACTCGCAGAAATTTTACCCGCTACGGTGATAAAAAACGATAATTTTCTAATAATCGCCCAGTCTCTGGAGTCGCTTCCTATCGCAAACCATCTTGCTCTAAAACTAGGGCTTGCTTATGAGTTTTTATTCACAGAGCCTGTTTCAGCGCCAAATAATCCTGAATGCGCGATCGCGTGCGTAAGCGAAACCCAAGAGATTGTGATGGTGGATGAGCTCGTGCGAAGCTTCGGCATCAGCCTGGATTACGTTTACGGGCAGGCAAATAGACTTTATG
>CAJPSJ010000256.1 GCA_905373295.1 uncultured Campylobacter sp.
CTGGTTTTGCCTCACGCCGAAGTCGCGAAGTAAAATTTTACCTCGTCTATGGCGGATGATGGATAGCGGGCGGCAAACGGCGCGCTGTTTGCAGGCGCCGCAAGCGAGCCGTAAATTTAAAATTTATCGCGAGGCGTAGTCGCACGCTGCGGATAAAATTTCGCCGCCTATTTAAAGCTTGGCTGGCAAATTTAAGGATGCAAAATCCGCGCTGCAAAACGAGGCTAAAATTTAAAGACAGGCGCATTTAAGCTGCGCGAGAAATCTAAATTTAAAAGCGCACCGAGGCGCAATAAAGGAAAAGAATGAAAAATTTACTCACCATCGCCGCTTTGGACATCAAAGAGTCCTTCCGCTCGCGCTGGTTTTTGCTCTATCTGCTGATCTTTAGCGGGCTCGTGGCGGCGTTTTTCATCACGGGGGTGACCGACTCGCGTGTGCTCGGCTTTAGCGGGCTTTCGCGACTGCTGCTGCTGTTTATTCAGATCTGCATCATCATCCTTCCCGTCTTCGTGCTCGTCACCACCAGCAAGGCGATCCTAGCAGATCGCGACCTAAATATCTTAGAATACCTGCTAAGCTTTCCGATCTCGCAGGCGCAGTATTATTACGGCAAGGCGCTGGGAAGGCTATTTGGAGTCTTCGTGCCGATATTTTTGTCGCTGCTGCTTGCGATCGTTTGGGGCGCGATCAAAGGCACGGGCATTCCGTGGGCGATCTGCCTGCTTTATACGGGGCTGCTTTTTAGCTTATGCGCGGCGTTTTTAGGGATCGCATTTTTGATCTGCGCCGTCTCAAAAAGCCAAGAGATGGGGCTTGGGCTTGCATTTTTCGTCTGGCTTTTCTGCCTTGCGTTTTTGGATCTCGTGCTGATCGGACTGCTCGCAAAAACTGGAGTGAACGAAAATTTGATCTTTGCGATCGCCCTAGCAAACCCGATGGAGGACTTCCGCATCGCCGCTATCAGCCTGTTTGATCCGGATCTTGCGGTCATCGGCACGACGGCGTATTTTATCCTAGATCACTTCGGGCGCGGGCTTTTCATCGCCTTTTCGCTGCTCTATCCGATCGCGCTGGGCGCGGCGAGCCTCGTTTTGGGCTATTTTATCTTTAGATCGAAGGATTTGGCGTGAAATTTCCACTCATTTTGGCGACATTTATAGCGCTTTGCGGCGCAGCGGAGATACAAAATTCCACGACGCAAAGCTCTAGCTCGGCGCAGAATTTAAGCGCGCCTGATAATACTGGTCTCGGTTCGGCGCAAAATTCCAAACCCGCGCGCGATCTTGCGTGGCTAAAAGACGTAAATCTCACCTGCGCCAAATACGGCATCGATACTAGCGCGCATCCCGAATTTCGCGCTTATGCAAGGCTTAAAGACGGCAGCGCGCTCGCGTTTGCTTCGCCCAAGGCGATGTTTGCGTATTTTTTCGAGGGTGAGAGCTCGGGCGCAAATTTTAACGGAGCTTCCGCAAAGATGAATTCTGAGAATGAAAATTCTTTGGGGGCGAATTCTGAGAGCAAAAATCCAGTTAGCGGCAATTTAGGCGAGGCAAATTCCGCTAGCGCAAATTCCCGCGAGGCAAATTCTACGGACGCGAATTTCGGCAGTGCGGAGCTTTACGTTACCGATTACGCAAGCGGCGAAATTTTGCGGGCGCAGGACGCGTTTTATGTCTTCGGCAGCGTGCTGCAAAGCGCCAGAGGCGACGATCTTATCACGTTTGCAAGATTGCGCGACGCGCAAGACTTCATGCGCGAGAAAAAGGGGCATAAAATTTTGCAGTTTTGCGAAATCTCCGCTAAGCTAATCGATTATCTAAGATGATCGTGCCGCTCGGCAAAATTTAAACTAAGTTATTTAGTATATTTTATTCATAAAATTTTATCTTTTATTTTAGTGCGCTATTAAGGGAATTTAAAGCAATTAAAAAATACAATCACGTTAAATTTTATCTATAAGAATTAAATAGTGTAGTTTTTCAGTATATTTATTGAGCTCTACATTCTCGCTTATTTTTAAAATAAATTTTAAGGAGACGTCATGGCAAACGACAAAATCTCAAAACAAAAAGACTCACGCAAAAAGGCTGCGACGGATGAAAATTCCGCTGCGAATACGGGAGAAAATTCCGTCGCAGACGCGCTCAAAAGCTCCGCCGCATCCGTTTTTGATAAAAGTGCAAGCACTGCTAAAAATTCCGCCGCGAACTCTACGACTTCCGCCTCACATGCTCGCAACAAAATTTCTAAAAATCGCGCCGCAGGTGAGAATTCCTGCGACGAGTGCGACTGCGAAGCCAGAAATTCCGCGTCTGGCTACGATGATAGCGCAAGCTCTGCTTCAACCGCGAACTTTGCGGCGCACTCAAGCGCTCAAGGCGCAAGCAACGCCCAAAATTCCGCGATAGGCTCTACGATAAATTCCATAGCTGATTCTTTGATAAATTCCATCTCAAATCCTGCGAAGAGCCCAAGCAGCAAAGACCACTTCTCTTGCTCGCACGAGCATAGCGATAGCTCCGCAATCCACTCGCATCTACACAACGAAGATCTTGCGACCCACCCACACGATCAAGAAGAAAACCTCGCAGCTTATTTGCACGAATACGGCGCAAATTCTGCAGCGTCTTCGCATGAGCACGACGAGGATTCCGCCATCAGCTCGCATGAGCACGACAAACATTGCCATGATCACAAGCCCCACTCTCATCGTGCGATTATTGGATTTGACGAGCACGGTATCCCAAAAGTTTTAGTGCCCGCAGAGGCTAGTCCGCACACACATAAAGACGCACAGGGCAATCTTTTCGAGCATTTTCATGAGGCGGAATTTACAGCGGATTATATGAAAGCGGTGCTTGAATACAAAAAGACCTTCCCTACAAAGCAAGAAGTACTTGAGAAAACCCCTGATCCTGCCGTGCGCGAAATGATGCTTAGGATGGAGCAGATCGGCGTAGATACGGCGTTTGAT
>CAJPSJ010000257.1 GCA_905373295.1 uncultured Campylobacter sp.
GGTGGTGTCCCGTGTAGGATTCGTAAATTGCTATAAAATTACCTTATATCAGTAATTATTAAAACTAATTTATACATTTAATTATACAAAATTTATAATCAATAAAAAGATAAGCGAAAATAAAGGGGTGCTTTGGCGAATTTGCAAAGGTTTTGCTGAAAAATTTTAAAAAAAGATTTTTTCAGCTCTTTTTTGTGTTTTATCAATCTTTTTTAAGTTTAATCTAAGTAAATATGATGTATAATTCACTCAAGAAAATCAAAGGGCGGTAGCCAAAAGGAGAAAAAGATGAGAGAGCTAAAAGGTAGCGAAAAACAAATCGCTTGGGCAGAGAAAATTATGAGTAAATTTGAAAAAGAGCTAGATGCTGCAAAAGAAGAAGCAAAAAAAGAATATTGCAGTATTGGCAATCCTAATTTTTGCAAATTTAAAATTGATCTGGGCAATGACTTTGAAGCTATTTGGGATAAATACGTAAACTTTGGCAGAGGAATTGACGACGCTTCTTTGATAATTGACCAAAGACATTATTTCGAGAAGCCTTTTTTGGGTTTTGATATTTTGGCAATAACTATTGACGCCATCAATGATGGAGTAAGTATTGCGGCCGCTCCCAAATGGGCAGTAAAAATTGCAAAAGGAGAATAAAATGCTAAACCTAAAAGAGTTATGGAAACTTGCCAATGAGGAAGCAAAAACAAACGGCGGTGATGCGTTTGAAGTATACGCTCGCCTCTCGGGGGCGAAAATCGTCTCCGAGTATTCGGACGAAGTAGCCGAGAAACTGAAAGAGGCAGGGTATAAATTTAGAATTATAGACGCAAATTTATATCTCACTCCGCTTGACGGCAAGGAAAAGATACTACCGATATACAACGAAAAGCACCGACATATTTTTTCGGAGGCGGGGCTGATCGTCGATAATAGAGCCAAATTTTGGCTAAGCTTCATTTGCGCCAACTTTGACGACGGGATTTATGAGGTCAAAGAGCAGTTTGAAAGGCTAGCTCGCCAAGAAGGCTACCAAAAAATGCTAAAAAGCTTTTTCGGCATAATTGAGAATAAGCCTGCGCCTTTCGGCATTAATGAGAGCAAGAAATTTGACCAATTCGTTAAGTCAATACCAAATTTAAAAATGAATGGCGATAGCGTGCCTTTTGAGGGTGCACACGCCATTCATCGCGTCGAGGGCTGCATTGATGATGTCGCGGAGAACCTCTATTTTGTTAAAAAATCTATGAGTAAAGATGAGATTAAAATTTACGAGGATTTCGCTATGACGCTATTTGATATTGACGATCTCGGCGAGGGTATCGATGAAAACAATATTCTTGAAAAAATAGCCGAGCGTAAAGGTATCAAGCCTAATTTTCACAGTGATTTCGATAGAAGCCGTCTCAATCATCTCACTATTGAGACGGGCGACGAAAACCGCACGGAGCTAAGAGACGTCAAAAGGGGCGTGATAGAAACCCTGCTGCCGCTTGTAAAAAAGGGAGGGGGCAAGCTAGACTTCATACATTCCGACTTCAAAGGCTGGAGCGTAGATATTCGCCCGCTTGATAGGCTTTTGCCGTTTTGCTGGGTATTTGATATACTCAAAGACGGCAAGAAGAAAATCACTTGCGTGCTAAACGGCGCCGATTATAGATATTTGGCAATGGATAACCATAGCGTAAAGAATATCTTTTTTGACGCTTGGCTAAAACAAACGGACGTAACGGAATTTGAAAAGATAAACGAGAAAATTTGCGATGGTAATATGCTATTCGTCTCTGTGCACAACCTCACTCGCGATTGTATGGACGCTACTGCGTGGCTAGCTGATTTTGAAAGATGTTTGGCGTTTGCAATACTTACAGAAAAGGAGCAGCTATGACCCTCAAAGAAGTTTCACAACTTACGGGTATCCCATACGATACCCTAAGGGGCTGGAGTATGAAAAGGGGCGATTACCGCAAAAATTTAGCTAAATTTTTAAAAGATGCTGACCGTTCGGCGTTGATAAAATATTTCGGCTATAAAGAAAAGGATAAGGAGGAAACCAAACAATGAGCGATATCATCAGACCTCAAAACCCCGTCACTGAAATAATAGCCAAGATACAAATGGCCTCAACTATCAGACATAATAGAGTGTAAATTTACTCCGATGGAGTTTGAAACAAGATAGGGCTTTTTCTAGCAGCTGGGTTGTTTAATATCCCTTAGCCATATAATTAAATTTTCGCTCTACGGTCTCGCCGCCGTTGATAATTTTAATGTTAAATCCCTCTGCGGTTTGATTGCTTAGCACAGCATCGTCTCCCGCTTGCGCGTCCACTATTGTGATTTGCACTTCAGGCGCGACGCTAAATTTTTCTTTGTATTTTATGCTTATTTCGCTTTTCGCGCTCATTGCCTCGCCGCTTTCTATGACGTCAGGAACGTCTATTATGACGGTCCATTTATTGACTAGCGGCGTTACATCTTGAGATTTAGAGATTAGCTCTAGCCTAAATTTAAAGGTTTTGCCGAAATAATCGCCCTCTTTAAAATTTTTAAATTCGCCGAAATTCGCGCCATCTATGCTTAATGAAATTTGTGGAGCGACCTCGAACGCCGTACTGTCCGTGCCGTCGATATTCGAGATTAAATCCACGTTTTCGAATAGATCGAAATTCGTGTTAATCTGATAGCCCGCTGCCTCGTAGTTCATACTGATGGTGCACATCTTGGCTTCGCTTAGACCAATTTGATGCTTACTCTCGAAGTATCCGACTGGGTTTAGGATTTTTCTAGGATTTGTAAAACCGACGTCGATATTCGCCCATTTATCGACGTTTGGGATATCGTCAAAGCTAAACAATAGCGGTGCATCCGTTTTTAAAGAAAGCGACGCGCCGAAAACTTGCGTATCGGTAAATTTGCCCTCCCACGCAGGGTGCGTAATAGTAGCGATCACGTTTTTAGGCAGTAAATTCTCATCGACTATTAGC
>CAJPSJ010000258.1 GCA_905373295.1 uncultured Campylobacter sp.
GGCGTTTGCGGCGGTTAAAATTCTAACCAAGCTGCCGAACGAGGAGATCGCAAAAGCTCTGACAAACTTCGGCGGCGTCGAGGGTCGCGTGCAGATCGTAAATAAAAATCCGCTTGTAATCGTCGATTTCGCTCATACCCCAGACGGCATCGAAAAGGTGCTAAACGCGCTGCGTGCAAGCGGCGAGATCATCGCGGTTTTCGGCGCGGGAGGCGATCGCGACCACGGTAAGCGTCCGAAAATGGGCGCTATCGCCGAGCACTTTGCTAAAATCTGCATCGTTACGAGCGATAACCCGCGCAGCGAGGAGCCGAGCGAAATCATCGAACAAATTTGCGCCGGTATGCGCCGAAAAGATAAAATTTTAAAGATCACGGATCGCAAAGAGGCTATCGCGCGCGCGCTAGATCTTGCCAAAAACGGCGAGATGATCGCTATTTTGGGCAAAGGCGACGAAACCTATCAAGAGATCAAGGGTGTGAAGCATCCTTTTAGCGACAAACAGGTCGTGAGCGAGCTCGTCGCGGCGCGAGGCGAGTCAAATTTAGACTAAATTTTAAAGGACGGCCGATGAAAATCGAAATTTTATCAAGCAAAATCCACCGCGCGCGCGTGACGGACGCCAACCTCAACTACGTGGGCTCGGTCACGATCGGACCCGAGCTCATCGAGGCTGCGGGGCTTTGCGAATACCAAAAAGTAGAGATCCTAAACGTCAATAACGGCGAGCGCTTCGCTACCTACGTGATCCGCGGCGAGAAAAAGGGCGAGATCTGCCTAAACGGCGCAGCTGCGCGAAAAGTCTGCGTCGGCGACATCGTCATCATCGTAGCTTACGCGCAGATGAGTGCCAAAAAAGCGAAAAATTTTGAACCAAAAATCGTGCAGGTAAACGAAAAAAACCAAATAACGGAGTAAAGATGTTCGAAGGAATGGATTTTTCAAAAATGGGGCAGATGCTCGATCAGATGCAGGCCAAGGCTAAGCAGATCGAGGAGGAGAATGCGCGTAAGGAATTTACCGTAAAATCGGGCGCGGGCATGGTCGCCATCAGACTAAACGGCGCGGGCGAGGTGCTTGATCTGAGCATCGACGACAGCCTTTTTAGCGACAAAGAGAGCTTGCAGATCCTGCTAATCTCGGCGATAGGCGACGCGATAAAACTCGTCGAAAACGAAAAGAAAGGCGCCGCAGCGTCCATGCTAGGAGGGCTCGGCGGCCTAGGCGATCTGCTCGGCAATAAGGGCTAAGCGTAGTTCAAAAATGGTGAAAATAAGCTTTTATATAGAATGGCTGTTTTGCTTAGCGAGCGGTTTGGATTTTACGAAGCGAGCGGCTTCTGTAGCGAACTAAATGAAGCCCGATTTTTATAAGGCGGCGTTAATTTAGATTTTTGTGGCGATACGATTTGCATAAAGCACAGCTCGCTTGATTTGACGCTAGGTTATTAAATTTCAACCTTAGCAAATCGGTCAAATTTAACGGGTGGCGTGAGGGCAAATTCTAAAATTTCGGCGAGCTGCTACGCTGCGGCGCAAAGTAAAATTTAGCTCGCACGGCTTAAATGCAAAACAAGGCGAGCCGTTGCGCGACATCCGCGAGCAAATCGAGCGTAAGATGTGGCTCAAAAAAGAGGGGCGTTCTGCACCGCACGCACTGTGTAAAGCCAGGGAAATTAAAATTTAAAATTTTAAGCGGCATGATTGCTTCTACGCGACGTACAAACGTCTCGCGACGGCAAAGCCCGAGCGGTGCGACGAAAAGGTATTCGAAGGGCGCGAATTTGCATTCGTCAAGGGCGCGCCTAAGCAGAGCAAATCAAAACCGCAAGGTAGGATCGATGGATATTTTAGAAAAATTTAAAGACTACTTGAAGCGGAACGAGCTGAAGGCGCCGAGCTTTCATCCGTACTTTGAGGAGGCGCTCAATTATATGCTGCAAGCGGGCGGCAAGCATTTTCGCGCACAGCTGCTGCTAGGCGTCGTCTCGGCGGTGGATGAGCGGCGCTTTGAGGGCGCGCTGGCGATCGCGATGGCGCTTGAGATGATCCATACCTACTCGCTTATCCACGACGATCTGCCCGCGATGGACGATGCGGATCTGCGCCGCGGGCGGCCGAGCCTGCATAAAAAATACGACGAGGTCACGGCGATTTTGGTGGGCGATGCGCTAAATACAGACGCATTTTTGATCGCCGCGAACGCAAGCCTAAGCGACGAAATCAAGATAAAATGCATTAAAACTCTAGCGCGAAACGCAGGTAGCAGCGGCATGGTGCTGGGTCAGGCGATCGATTGCCGTTTTGAAAACAGCCCGCTAAAGCAAAGCGAGCTTGAGTTTTTGCATCTGCACAAAACGGGCGCGCTCATCGCTGCGGCGTTTGAGCTAGGCGCCATAATCGGCGGGCTAAAGGATGAGCTCGCGCATGAGCTTTATAAGATCGGGCTGAAATTAGGGCTTATATTTCAGATCGAGGATGACATCATCGACGCCACGGGCGACGAAGCAAGCGCAGGCAAGCCCGTAGGAGCGGACGGCGCGAAAAATTCCTTCGTAAATTTACTCGGACTTGCGGGCGCTAGAAGCTACAAGCAGCGTCTAATAGACGAGGTAAGCGGCGCGATGAGCGGCTATGATGCGAGCCTGCGCGATTTGGTTTTAAATTTGATAGAAAAATACCTGAAAGGATGAAAAATGTCGAGCGAGCAGCTAAGTAAAATTTCAAACACGATCAAATTTCTAAGCGCGGATATGATCCAAAGCGCCAATTCAGGCCATCCCGGTACGCCGATGGGGCTAAGCGACGTAATGAGCGTCTTTATGAGCAAGGTCCGCCACAACCCTAAAAATCCCGCGTGGCTGAACCGCGACCGCGTCATATTCTCGGGCGGACACGCAAGCGCGCTCGTGTATAGCTACCTCTACCTTAGCGGATATGATTTGAGCATGGACGATCTGAAA
>CAJPSJ010000259.1 GCA_905373295.1 uncultured Campylobacter sp.
CTCTGGGTCGGCGCGGAAGTCCGCGTAGTTTGTGAAGTATCGCTTTTTCTCGTCCACTTGATCAAATTTAACGTAGCCTTTCTCCCAAAATTCCTCAAATTTCGGCATCACTATGCCCATGCCTTCGGCTTGCTTTGCGGCGTTTTCGTAGATCTCGCGCACCCACTCAAGCTCCGTTTTACCCTCGCTAAAGGCCTGTTCGTACTCCTCGCCCCACTGCGCGCAGATGAGCCGCGCGATCTCAAAGTCGCTCTTGCTCTCGCCCGCAGGCTTTACTAGCGGTTTAATCGCAAAGAGGTATTCGCTAGTCGAGTTTGCAAACTCTATATCCGTGCGCTCGCACTCAAGAGCCGACGGCAGCACGATGTCGCTGAGCCTCGCCGTACTCGTCCAAAACGGCTCTGTGGTGATGATCGCTTCGATCTTTTTCATCGCCGCGACCGCGCGGTTGGTGTCGGGATGGCGGGTGAAGGTCGAGCCGTTGGCGTTAAACATCACGCGGATGTGCGGCATGACGTATTTTTTGCCGTTGCGTTCGATCTGCTTACCCGGTTCCATGATTGCGTCTATGAGCCTGCTGTTTGGTATCTCGTGGTATTTGGCTTTGGCTAGCTTGCCTTGCGGGGCGATGTATTTTTCGTTTACCGCCGGGTTAAATGCCTGAAGCTTTGGCGCGATGAAGCTGATATCTGCGTTTTTATGCATCTGATCGTTCATCACGTAGCCGCGCCCGGTCTTGCCGATATCGCCTAGCATCGCCGCTAGCGTGATCAGCGCCCAGTACGCCATCTCGCCGTGGTGCTGGCGCTGTATCGCGTAGCCCGTGACGATGAGCGTGTCTTTTTTGGCCAGCGTACCCGCTAGTTCTTTTAGCTCCTTTTCGCTCACGCCGCAAATTTTACTCGCCCATTTTAGATCCTTTTTCACGCCGTCTTTCGCGCCCGTGAAATAATCCTTAAATTTATCGAACCCGACCGTGTAGCGCTCGATAAATTCCTTGTCGTAAAGTCCGTTTTCGTAAAGATATTCGCAAAGCCCGATCAGCATCGCCGTATCGGTGCAAGGGCGCACGGCAAGATACTGCGCGCCGAAATACTCCGCTGTTTCGTTGCGGTAAACGTCGACGCTGTAAATTTTCATCTCGCCTTTTTTAAATTTCTCTTTCATAATCTCGTAGTAGGCGTAGGAGTTGTGCATCGGTACGCCGATAGCGATCTTGTTTGATACGACTGGATTCGTGCCCCAAAACACGATTGTTTTGGCCTCCTTTACCACGCCCTCCCAGCGCGTAGGATTATGCGTCGGATCGATAGAGCCCGTCACGTGAGGCAAAAACGCCGTCGCCGCGCCGTATGAGTAGCCGCCAAGCTCGCTCACGTAGCCTCCTAGCGCGTTTAGCATGCGTTTTGCGGTGCGCTGCGAGTGGCCGACTTTGCCGAGGCTGCCCCACTGATAAAGCTGTCCGTAAATGGCCTCCGAGCCGTATTTATCGAAGTTTTCTTTTAAAATTTTAGCGCTTAGCTTTATCGCCTCGTCCCAGCTAACGCGCACGAAGGGCTCTTTGCCGCGAAGCTGCGGCTTTGGATCTGCGGGACTAGCCAGGAAGCTTTTGCGCACGTAGGGGTATTTCACGCGCGTTTCGTTTTGGATATGATCGCTTAGGGCGTTGTTTAGCACCGTAGGCATCGCATCGCCCTCAAACGGCTCGGTGCCCACGACCCTACCGCCGATGGTTTGGACGTAAAATGCGCCAAATTTATTCGCGCAAAGCCCCATCTGCTTGTCAAATATCGCCTGCGCCGCCGCGTCAAATTGTTTTGCCTGCGCTGAAGCTGCCGCGAGCGCGCCTAGTTTTAGAAAGTCTCGTCTTTTCATGGTTTTCTCCGTTAAATCTAAATTGATTGGTTGATTTGGTTTAAATTTAGCGGGATTTATGAGGTTGAACTTTGCATTGTATGCCTTTAAACGTATTACGCGACCTCGCGTCTTAGTGATGATTTTACGAAATTTAGGCTTAATTTGCCATTTATCTATCGCGTCGCGATGGAATTCTATTAGAGCTAAGCACTAGACAAATTCCACCGCGACTATTTGGGTCAAAAGCTATACGTAAGGCTTAGATTGAAGGTGCGCGGATCGCCGTAGATCATTCGATTAGAACCGATACCCTCAAAATAGCGCTTATCGGTTATGTTATCGACGTTTAGCTGCACATCTAGGTTTTTACTCGCTTTGTAGCCTAGCATTACGTTTGCAATCGTGTAAGCTTTCTGCTCGATCCTGCCGTATGGCGAGTCGGAATAAATCTTTGAGCGATACATCGCGCCTGCGCCGATTCTAAATGTGCCGATCTCATATTTTGCAAAAAGATTTGCGCTGGTGCGGGAGGAGTCGCTGGCGTAGATATTGCCGTCAGCATCTTTGGCTTTGTAGTGCGCTAGCCCCATGCTTAGGCTTAGTGCATCGGTAATTTTACCGTTTACATCCGCTTCAAAGCCCCTGCTGGTTACTCCGCGACCCTGCCTGTAAGCGTAGGAATTTGTGCCCGTGATATACTCGTCGGTGCGGATGCCGAGCTTATCCTGGATGATCTTAAAAACGCCCAGGCTTGCTTGCAGATCGCCGTCAAAATACTCGCCTTTGATGCCCGCTTCGTAGTCCTTGCCTTGGATGGGATCAAGATATTTATTGTTTTTGTCCTTGTAGGTTTGAGGTTTAAAAATACTCGTATAACTTGCATAAAGGGTATGATGATCGTCTAAATCATAGGTGATCCCTGCATATGGAGTAATTTCGCGGGTAAAATTTCTATTATCTGCTCCACCTGTAATTTTATATTTATAGTAACTCATCCGCGTTCCTAATAAGAGCTTTAAATCCTCGGTGATTGAGAGTTTATTCGCGGCATAAATTGCTTTTTGAATAGTTCGATCGGCATTATTTTGATCTACATACGGT
>CAJPSJ010000260.1 GCA_905373295.1 uncultured Campylobacter sp.
TGCTAGCACGGACGATGAGTATCTTACTTCGGCGCAGACCCATTTGCGTGCACTCCTCAAATAAAATTTCGCTTTGAAATTTTAAAATTTTTAAAATATCGATCTGCGCGATATCCTCGCGTCTAGGCACGACGGAATCGCTTTCTTTGGCTTTAGGCGCAGCGGAGAAAATTTTGCCGCTTACGGCGGGCTTTTTAGCAAAAAGTTTTCTTGCCACAAAGCCTGCCGTCGCAGTCAATATTGCTAGCGCGCCTAAAACCACGGCTTTCATAGCACAAGCATCCCATCGCCATAGGAGTAGAAGCGGTATCTTTGCTCCACTGCGATGCGGTAGAGCTCAAGCGTGCGCTCAAGGCCGATGAAGCTCGCCACGAGCATTATCAGCGTGGATTTGGGCAGGTGAAAGTTCGTAAGCAAAAAATTTTGTCTTATCGGCGGATTGCCCGGGTGCAAAAACAGCTCGCAGACCCCGCTGCTTTGCCCGTTGCGCGCAAAATTTTCGATCGTTCGCGTAACGGTCGTGCCCACGCCTAAAATTTTTCGCTCGCTTTTTAAAATTTGCGCGGTCTGCGGCGGGATGGAATAGAGCTCGCCGTGCATTTTATGATCGCGCAGATCCGCTACTTCCACGGGCTTGAAGGTGCCTGCGCCCACGTGTAGCGTGATAAAATAAATTTCGTGGTTTTTGCGCAGATCGTTTAGCATCGCATCGTTAAAATGAAGGCTCGCGGTAGGTGCGGCGACGGCGCCTTGCTCGCGCGCGAAGATGCTTTGATACCAGCTCGCATCCTCCTTCGTATCGGCGCGCTTGATATACGGTGGCAGCGGCACGTGACCGATACGTTCGCAAATTTCAAAAACATCGTGGGTGTTTAAAGCTTTGCCGCTGCGCTCAAACTGCACGATGCGAAGCCCATCGTCCATCAGCTCGCAAACGCGCGCGTTAAGGCCCGCCTCAAAGCTAAGCTCGCTACCCGCTTTGACGCTGCCGCGAATATAGGCGCTAAATTTATCGCCCTCAAGCGGCGAGTTTAGCAGAAGCTCGATCTTGCCGCCGCTGTTTTTATGACCGAAGAGGCGCGCCTTAATCACTTTTGTGTCGTTGAAAATAATATCGCAGGGCGGCAGAGCGTCCGCCAGATCGCCGAAGCGTGCGTGCGTGATCTGCTCCTTGGCGCGGTCGTAGATCAGCAGGCGCGCGCTTTGTTTAGGCATCGCGGGCGCACTTGCGATGAGCTCGCTAGGAAGCTCGTAATCGTAGCTGCCAACTAAATTTAGATCCGCCATCTCACGCCTGCGCTACGTCCGTGGAATTTTCGCTTTCGTCATCCTCAGGCTTATACGGATTTATCATTTTGGCGATAAAGATCGAAAGCAGATAAAGCGCAATTAGCGGAGTTGCGAGCATAAACTGACTAAGCACGTCTGGCGGCGTCATAACCGCTGCAAAGATGAAAATAATGACGATTGCGTAGCGGAAAAAATCGCTCAGGCTTTTATTTGTTACAAGCCCGATCTTAGCGAGGAAAAAGGTTACTACAGGAAGCTCGAAGCTGATGCCAAATGCGACGACGAGCTTAGCGAAAAAGCCTACATATTCGCCGATCGTAGGCATCGCAGTAAATTGCTTGGCGCCAAAATTTACCAAGAAATTAAATGCGACGGGGATTACGAAAAAATAGCAAAACGCCGCGCCTAAAAAGAACATAATGCTCGCGCCGCTAACGAAGGGGATGACGTATTTTTTCTCGTTGTCGTAAAGCCCGGGCGCTATGAAAAGCCACGCCTGCCAGAAAATTATCGGCATCGCTAGAAGTAACGAAGTGAAAAACGATACCTTCATCGCAGTAAAAAACGTCTCGCCAAGCTGGGTAAAGATGATCTCACTGCCTTTAGGAAGCACGCGCACTAGCGGGCGGGTCATAAAGCCTAAAATATCTTCCCAAAAGCCGAAGCACGCAATAAAAAGGACGATGACGGACAGAACGCAGATAACTAGGCGCTTGCGAAGCTCGGCTAGATGGGGTTTTAGCTCTTCAAACATTAAATTTCTCTCTCATTATGATTTTTGCGTATCGTTATTTTGCGCGAAATTTTGCATAGAATTTTGCGCATCGCCGTTTAAATTTGCATTCATATTTCGCGCAGCGCCTTTCGCTTCACTGCTTCCATTGGTATTTTGTGCGGAATTTCCCGCGCCGCCACTCGCGCTCGGCATAAAATTTCCGCCTTTGTTTTCAGCACTCGAATTCGCGCTTTTGCTTTCAACGCCGGAATTTGTTGCGCCGCTAGCGGAGCTTTGCGTAGAGTTTGCGGCGCGGGCAGAGCTTTGCGCGGAATTTTCGCCGCTCGAATTTGCCTTTAAATTTGCCGTCTCATTCTGTTTTTGCGCCGAGACTTCCGCGGAATTTAGCGTGTCTTTGGCGGCGTCCAAGCTAAGCGTTTCTTTAAGCGAGCTTTCCGCGTCTTTTAGCCCCGCATTTAGCGTCTCTTTGACCGAGTCTATGCCGCCTTTTATCTCGTCGAGCTCCTCAAACGTGAGCTTTTTGCGCACGCCCTCACTTGCTTGTGTGATACTCTCTTTATATTTTTTGGCGTCCTCTTTGAGCTCGGCGATGCGAAGCTCCTGATCGAAGCTCGATTTTGCGTCGTTGATGGTTTTTTTGATGACTTTGAAGTATTTCGCGAGCTCGACTAGCACTTTCGGAAGCTTTTCGGGCCCCAGCACGATTATCGCGATGATTAAAATGACCGTAATTTCAGGCATACTGATACCAAACATAAAATTTCCTAACGTAAAAAGTGGCGTATTGTAACTAAAATTTCATTAATCTTAAATTTAGCGCCCGCTTTGGCTGCTTTGCGTGATAAAAAGCGCAATCTCGTCGGCGAGCAAAAAATTAGGATTATAAAATTTACCCTCGCCGAATTTCAGCTTTTTTG
>CAJPSJ010000261.1 GCA_905373295.1 uncultured Campylobacter sp.
AAATTCCGAAAGTCATTAACGCAAGCATTAAAATAATCGAAATTTTTATGACTTGATTGGTTTCGTCTTTGATGACCAGCGGCTCTTTGTCGTAGTTTCTTGCATTTTTTTTCAGGCTTAAATTTAACTCATCTTGCATACTCATTCCTATTTTGCCTGTGTAGTAAAATTCTACTACGGCTTTCTCACGCCAGACGCGCAGCTTATTTCAAGCCAAAATTTTGCTTGATGTAAATGTGCAAAATATCGATCGCGGCGGGCGTTACGCCGCTGATCTCGCTAGCGGCAAACAGCGTCGGCGGCGCAAAGCGATTTAGCTTCTGCACGATCTCGTTGCTAAGCCCTCCGATCTTGCTAAAATCGATCTGCGGCGGGATCGCGACGCCAAGCAGCCCCTTCATCCTCTCGACCTCTGCGCGCTGCATCGCGATGTAGAAATGATACTTGCATTGCGTTAAAATTTCATCCAAAACCTCATCGCTAAAGCCCTCAAAATGCGGCGCCAGAGCGAGCAATCCCGCCTTTGAAAAGCCGCTTTTGGCTACGATTTTTTGCAAGCTACAGCTTTGCGAAATGGGCTCTGCGCCGATACTTTGCAGCAGGCTCAGCGTCTGTTTAGAAGGGGTAATCTGCGTTTTTAGCAAAAATTCCATTCCGCTTTCCACATCGAGCTTAAACTTGCGCGCCCGCTCGTAGCTCGCCTCGTCTAAAAGCCCGATCTCGCGGCCGTATTTGCTTAGGCGCAGCACGGCGTTGCCCTCGCGCAGCAGCAGGCGAAATTCCGCGCGCGAAGTAAACATTCGGTAGGGCTCGTTCGTGCCTTTGGTAACCAGATCGTCAATCAAAACCCCTATATACGCCTCATCCCTACGCAAAATCAAAGGCTGCCGCCCGCGCAAATCGAGCACGGCGTTGATGCCCGCCATCAGCCCCTGCGCCGCAGCCTCCTCGTAGCCGGTGGTGCCGTTGATCTGGCCTGCCAAAAACAGCCCGCGGATCTTTTTGGTCTCGAGGCTGTGTTTAAGCTCGGTAGGATCGATGAAATCGTACTCGATCGCATAGCCCGGGCGGACGATTTTAGCATTTTCAAAGCCCCTAATCGTGCGCAAAAACGCAATCTGCACGTCGTAAGGAAGGCTCGTAGAGAGGCCGTTTACGTAATACTCCGTAGCCTCGCGCGTCTGCGGCTCGACGAAGACGTGGTGGCGGTCGCGATTTGGAAATTCATAAATTTTAGTCTCGATGCTCGGGCAGTAGCGCGGGCCGGTGCTTGAAATTTGCCCCGTAAACATCGGCGCGCGGGCGAAATTTTCGCGGATGATCTCATGCGTGCGCTCGTTCGTGTAGGCGATGAAGCAGGCAAGCTGTTTCGGCGCAAAATTTTTGCTGCGAAAGCTAAAAGCACGCGGATCCGCGTCGCCGTCTTGGCGCTCAAGCACGCTAAAATCGATCGTCTTAGCATCGATCCTCGGGCAGGTGCCGGTCTTTAGCCGCCCCATTTGCAGACCCAAGCTTCGCAGCGACTCGGCTAGCTCGACGCTTGCTAGCTCGCCCACGCGCCCTGCTTGCAGCTTGTTTTCGCCTACGTGAATTAGCCCGTTTAAAAAGGTGCCGGCGGTGATTATCAGATGCTCGGTCTCATAAACGTTGCCAAGATGGCTCTTAACGCCGCAAACGCTCGGAACGCCATCCTGCTCGCAGGTTAAAATTTCGCTCGCGATCTCTTGGCTTACATCCAGCCCCTGCGTGTTTAGCAGCAAATTTCGCATGTAGATGCGGTATTTGTCCATATCGATCTGAGCGCGCGAGCCGCGCACGGCGGGGCCCTTGCTCTCATTTAAAATTCTAAACTGCAGCCCGCACGCATCCGCCGCAAGCCCCATCTGACCGCCCAGCGCGTCGATCTCCTTTACCAGATGTCCCTTCGCAAGGCCGCCTATTGCGGGGTTACAGCTCGCAGCGCCGATCTGCTCGGCCAAGATCGTAATTAGCAGCGTCTTTGCGCCCATTTTTGCGGCGGCTAAGCTTGCCTCGATACCCGCGTGCCCGCCGCCCACAACGATAACGTCGTATTTCATTTTTTGCCTTTAAATTTAAAGCCGCAATTTTAGCCAAAATAAAATTTCAAAACGATAAATCGCGCGCAGATGTCGCAGGTAGCGGCTCGATATGTATTTTCATACGCGTAAAATTTACCGCGCCGCAACTTTTAAGCGATTTTGATTTGCGCCCCTATGCAAGCGCACAGACGAGCCGTCCGTAAAAGTCGCGGCACAAAAGCGGCGCACGAAGAGCGTAAAATTCCGCGTAAAATTTTTAGCGCAAAATTTCTACGCCTAAATTTCACACGCGAGCTTTGCTTTAAATTTAGCGTTGTATAATTACGCATTTTTTTCAAAAAGGCTAAGTATTGATAGGCAAATTTTATATTTCCGAGCTGAAAGATCGCGTGATAGGCGGCTGCGAGATTGCAAAGCAGCAGGCGCTAGAGCTGGCGCGATGCAAGGATTTAGGCGCGCTTTTTGCGGCGGCGGATGAGATCAGGCGCGAGTTTTGCGGCGATAAATTTAATCTTTGCACGATCATAAACGTAAAATCGGGGCGCTGTAGCGAGGACTGCAAATACTGCGCGCAGTCGGCGCATTTTAACACGGGCTGCGAGACTTACGGAATTTTGAACGAGCAGCAGGTGCTAAGCGCCGCGCTTGCAAACGAAGCCGAGCAGACGCACCGCTTCTCGCTCGTCGCCAGCGGGCGCGGAATTTCTCAAAAAAGCTCCGATCTGAAGGCATACTGCGCGATCTATGAGCGGCTGCGAAGTAAGACGCAGCTGCATCTGTGCGCCTCGCTGGGGATCGCCTCAAAGCCCGCGCTGGCGCTGCTTAAAGCTAGCGGCGTGCAGA
>CAJPSJ010000262.1 GCA_905373295.1 uncultured Campylobacter sp.
CAGCTCGCTAAAAAGCTCTCTCGTTACTAGCGCGATATATGGCTTTGCGATGCCTAACACCTCTTTTTGAGCGGCTTCGATATCGCTTAGCAAATCCAATAACTTAGTCGCATTTGTGATAGTTATCTCTTTTCTGTTTGCGCTAAGCTCAAGCAGCACCTTTCCTTTGCCGTCCATTACCTTACCGAAAATAGCACCTATAGCCATATACTCTACCGTATTGGTGATATTGCTCTTTTGGCTAGCTAGTTTTTTGCCGATAGCTGCCGAAAGAGATTTAAGCTGCTCGCTTTGGGTATTGAGCGTTCTTAATAAATTTAGCTCGCTTGCCGGAAGCGTATCGTATTGCGGGAAGCGAGGAAGAGGCACGGATACTATCGTTTGATCCAGGTTTTTCGTTACCAGGTGTTCTCCGTTTTCGCTGACACTCTCAAGGATTACGCCCGCACCTTTTTCGATGATGATGTTGTGGGTATTTGAAAGCGTCGGAGTCCATTTTTTGAAAAATGTATCCGTTATAAAACTTTGATCGGCTTTGACCTGATTTACAATTTCGGTCATCGCCTCAACCGTAAAATATTTTAGAAGTTCGTCCATTGTTTTCTCCTTATCTAACTACGATTTTTTGCTTAAATAGCGCGGTTTTTAGCTCTACGGCTACATCCGCAAGCTTAACTTCGCCGAGCACCAGTACGTCGGCATCCCCGGTGGCTTCTACATTGTCGCATAGCACGCCGAATACCGCAGCAGCATTTGCGATAGTGGTGGTTTGGTTGTCGCTTGTTACCGCAGCGAAGCTCTCGCCGCCATTAATGCTAAACAGCACCGTTCCGCACTCCAAAGCTTTGGTGGTTTCCACTTTGGCGTTTACACCCAAAATCTCGTTTACTACTACGTCACCGTAGGTCTTTGGTTTCTTTTTCTCGTTTGGCATCTTATTCTCCTCCTAATGCAAATTTAACGACATCTATATCGTTTTGGGGTTGGTTTTTGTTGGCAAACAGATCGTTATTCGGCAGATCAGGTTTTTTATCAGACGGCGTAACGCCTTTTAAAAACTCTTTAAAGCCGTTTAAATCAGTCTTTGCATAGCTTAGCGCCCACTGCTTTTGCCCCTCGGGAAGCTTATTCGCAACGATTGCGCCCTCTACTGCACTCTCCGCAAGCTGCTCGCTTAGTGCCGCAACCTCTTGTTTTGAGGCGTTAAGCTGTTCTTTGAGTGCGATAATCTGCTCACTCAAATTCGTAGCGTCTTGAGCTTCGGCGCCGATGTCAATTTTTGGATTTTTATCCATACCGTTCTCCTTTACATTAAAATTTTTATTTGCTACTATTTCCCCAAGTTCGTCTAAAAACGGCTTGTTTGTTAGCGCCGCAGAGTGCAATGTACAACCCTGCCACGCTCCAGTTTTTTCGTCTATTCCCATAAAATCATAGACCGGGCTAAGATATTTATATTCACCATTTTTGATAAATTCCTTTGCTTTTGCCGTCCAGCTGACGCGACCGTAAAGCGCATTATCTTTAATGAAAAGCTCTTTTATCCAACCTGCAGCAGGAGCAATTTCACCGCTTAGGGTTTGATGTTCGTAGTCAATAACCAGATCGAGTTTTCGCTTGTCGAAATTAAGCTTCATCTTTTCGATATCCGCGGCGTCTATACTAAATGTTCCGCCGGCGTGCCCCTGCCAAATGCCGATCACGGCCAAGCAAATTTCGCTTAAAACTTCCTCTTTATCATCTTTTAGAATAATCAGGTCTTTCGTTATGAGCATAAGAATTCATCCTTTTTCAAAAAGTCGGTTTGGATCTCGCGCGTAAGCACATAAACGTATCCATAATCGGTAATCGCGTTAAGTCGCACTTTTACGCCTTTTAATAAAATTTGAAATTCGTTGTTTAAAACACTCGATCTTAATTTTTCGTCTATACTTTCACACATATCAAGCGCTGCGAATTTGTTATTTTTACGGTAAAGTGAGGTTTTTGAGCTTGTAGCCGCTAATATATGAATATTATAAGTAGCATTTTTCCTGACCGTATCCACATAGTTATCGCCCATGAATTCTATAAATGCAAAGCATTCGCCGCCCTTTATTAAAAGCTCCATTTCGTTTTTGTCTTCGAATTCGCCTAGATAGGTGCGCGTATTTTTGCACACCTCTTTTATGGTGGTGATCAGCTCAGTTTCAAACTCTTTAAGCATGGTTGTCCTTAAAAATTTTTGCGCAATTATGGGCTTTTCATCGTTCAAAATCTATCAGCAAATTCTGATAAAAAACGATAATAGATTTTGAGAGAGCAACGGCGTAATATTGCCGCAAAAGTTTTAGACGAGCAAAGGAGCGAAGAATGAGCCTAATCGCAAACATCAAAGAAAACGAAGGCTTTTGCGGTGAAATTTATGAGGACACGAGAGGTTACAAGACTATCGGCTACGGCTTTTTAGTCGCGGCTCTTAGCAAAGACGAGCTAGCGCTAAACGGCGGAAAAGTAGAGCCGATGAGCCGCGCGGTCGCCGATCAAATTTTAGAGCTGAAGCTGAAAAAACTCAAACCCAAGGTATTTGAAGTCTTTTCTTGGCTTGCCGAAAAGCCCGCAAATGTGCAGGATGTAGTGATAGAGATGTGTTATCAGATGGGTGTTGTAAAGGTGCAAAAATTCGTTACGACCCTTCATCATATCCGCATGGGCGAATATGAAAAGGCTATCACAAACGGGCTTCGCAGCCTTTGGGCGCAGCAAACTCCAAACAGAGCGAGAAAGGTATTAAATGGGCTTCTTGCTAAACATTAAATTTATACTGGCGGCTTTTGCGGTCATAGCTGCATTGTGCGGAGCCGAAATTTTAAGCCTCAAAAGCGATATTTCGCAGCTAAGCA
>CAJPSJ010000263.1 GCA_905373295.1 uncultured Campylobacter sp.
GCCGCGCATATCTTTGACGCTAAACTCGCCGCCGATCCGCTCCGCAAAATTTTAAAATTCCAAAGCCTCGATATTTAAATTTAACGACTTCGCAACTTACAACTAGTAATATTAATCCATATTTCATAATACCAAGCTATAATAACGAAGTTAAATTTACCTTCGCAAAAAGGAGCTTTTATGAAATTTCTACTCGGCTTTTTACTTGCGCTTGACGTTCGGCGGCGAGTTTAGCGTCAAAGATATGCGCGGCGCGGAGGTCAAGATCGCCTCCCCGCTCGAGCGAGTCGCCACGATCGACGACGGGTTCGTCGAGAGCGTCATGACGCATCTTGGCGTGATCGACAAGGTCAAACTCATCGGCTCGTGGTCTATGAAGCGAGACTACAAATACGACTTCACCACCAAAGCGGGCGAAGCTTACACCCTTCGCGGATGGAACGTCATGAAGTATCTACATCCGTGGCTAAATGACCTGCCTTGCGTAAATTCTCCGCAAGGAAACGTCATAAATTTCGAGGCTTTAGCAAACGAAAATCCGCAGTTAGTGATCCTTCGCATCGGAGACTGCACGCTACGCGGCTCAAATAAAGACGCCGTAGAAAAAACGATCGCTACTATCTAAGCTCTGGGCATCCCGCTTGCGGTGATCTACGCTCCAAGAGGCGCTGAAATCGCAACGATGCAAGAGGAGATGCGGGTGCCCGGAGAGATATTTGGGCAAAAGGATAAGGCGCTAAAACTCTTTGAATACCTCGACAAAACCCAAAAACTCGTGCAGGAGCGCACGGCAAATTTAAAAGAGGATCAAAAGGTCAGCATGCTCTACATGGGGCTCAATCCAAACATCCGCAAAAACGGTGGCGTGGCGAGCGCTTACGGCGTAAATACCCCTGAATCCTTCATCATCGAAAATATCGCGGGCGCTAAAAACGCATTTAGAGGCGACGGCTCAAACGTGATCCTAAGCACCGAGCAGCTTTACGCGATAGATCCAGACGTCATCGTGCTGCCGACCTCAAACGGCTATCACCCCGCAAGCGAGCTTTTAAATTCGGCAGATTTTGAAAAACTAGAGGAGCTAAAAGCGATCAAAAACAAGCGCGTTTACGCCATGCCGTGGTCGCCGATGAACTGAGTATCCGATCGATATCCTAATAATCGCAAAAGCGGCCTATCCGCAGCTCTTTTCAGACATCAAGGTTCATAAATTCGTTCTTGATTTTTACAAAGACGTTTACGGCGTGAGCGAGGAGCAGGCAAAGGCGCTTAGAAGCGAGCAAATTTTAGACTGGACGGTAGAGAATGACTTTTAAGCCAGGCGCTTTTAAGTCAAATTTACTATTTTTATTCGTTCTTTTGGGCGCGCTTTTGCTCTGTATGATCGCGGCGCTCATGCTCGGGGATTATAAAATTTCGATCGCTAAAATTTTAGACGTTTTAAATTTGAAAATTTTTGACATCCCCGCCGCAGGCATCTCCAAGATGGATCAAACCGTCATCTTTGAAATCAGAATGCCTAGAATTTTAACCGCCGTGATAGTGGGCTTCGCGCTTTCAAACGCGGGCGCGATATATCAGGCCTGCTTTAAAAACCCGCTCGTGGAGCCCTTTATACTCGGAGCTAGCTCAGGCGCGGCTTTGGGCGCGGCGCTAGCGATACTATTTTCGGGCATATTTTTTAATATCGCTTTAAGCGCGTTTGCGTTTTCGTTTTTTGCGGTATTTTTATCCTACACGCTTGCAAAAAACGGCGGTATAGTGCCCGTAGTGGGGCTTATATTACCCGGCGTCATCGTAAACTCGATATTTTCGGCGTGCGTATCTATAGTAAAATACGTAAGCGAGGACGCGCAGCTAAGAGAGATCACATTTTGGATGATGGGCGGGCTGTACTACTCCAAATGGCAAAGCTTAGGCGAAATCGCCTCGGTCACTGGAGTTTGCTTTGTAGCACTTTGCACGCTTGCGTGGAAGTTAAATTTACTAAGCCTAGGCGACGATCAGGCAAGAAGCCTCGGCATAAATCCCGAAAAATACAAGCTTATATTTATAACGGTCGCTACCTTGATGACCGCCGTATGCGTGGCAAACGTGGGCATCATCGCATGGATAGGGCTCATCATGCCTCACGTCGCGCGCCTCATAAGTGGCCCTGATAACAGATGGGTGCTGCCGCTATCGGGGCTAATGGGGGCGCTGTATCTACTCGTATGCGACACGCTCGCGCGCACGGTAGCGATGGCGGAGATTCCCGTGGGCATCATAACCTCTTTGGTGGGCGCGCCCTTTCTCATTGCGCTTTTAAGAAGCAAAGCAAAGGAGCTGCTAAAATGATACTGCAAACGAAAAATTTATCCTTTAGCTACGGCGGATTTGGGCTCGAAGACGTAAGCATCGAGATCAAAAGAGGCAGCATATGCGGGCTTTTGGGCACTAACGGCAGCGGTAAGAGCACGTTTTTTAACTGCTGTATGAAATTTCTAAGTATCAAAGGGGGCGAAATTTATGTGGGTTCGCAAAACACGAAGCACAAAAGCCCCGCGTGGATGGCTAAAAACATCGCCTACGTCGCGCAGCACACCGAGCTGCATTTTCCGTTTTTCGTAAGAGACATCGTCCTAATGGGCCGCTCCACGCACATAAAGAGCCTATTTGGCTTTAGTAAAGACGACAAAAGGGCGGTGAGCGAGTCGATGGAGTTTATCGGTATTTCGCATCTAGCGGATAAAAAGATGAACGAGCTTAGCGGCGGGCAGCGGCAGCTCGTTTTTATCGCTAGGGCGCTCGCGCAGGATACGCCGCTGCGTTTAAAATTTTGCAAAGCAAGCTACAGCTTAGGCAGGATCACT
>CAJPSJ010000264.1 GCA_905373295.1 uncultured Campylobacter sp.
CTTCGTAGCTTGCCTTATCGCTCTTGCCGTTGGCGTAGCCCACCTGCGTCGCGACTACGCCGTCAAGCTGCTTGAAATACGCCTCCATGCCCCAAAAGCAGCCGCCTGCCAGATAAATTTCTTTCACGTTTGCGTTCATGCCGCCCCCTTTAACTTTAAAATTTGCGTCCGCCGCGCCGCCGTCTGCGGCATTTAGCATGACTAAATAACCCGCCGCCAAGGCGAAAAGGCAGATTAAGGTTTTGAAAATTTTCATTTTGATCCTTTCGTTTTGAATTTTGCGCAATTTTACAATCCATAAATGAAATGAGAGTGAAATTTGCTGATCTTGATATTTGCCACAAACGGCGAAATTTAAAGACGCTTGAGCGCGGCTCGGTAAAATTTGCCTCAAAATTTTGAGGCTACGGCAAAAATTTACCGCTAAGTTACGTGCCGTAATAAAACCGCGCTAAGGCTGCGCCGAAATCGCGCGTCGCAATAAAACATTCGCCCAAGCCGCGTGCGCCGCGCTATCTGCGTAAATTTTAAAATTTAGGGCGCACTAAAGCCCGTGAACTTGCGTAAATTTTAAAATTCCTAGCAAAACGCAACCGAGCGACCTTTGTAAATTTAAACCGATAAATTTACACTAAACCACGCGGACATGCGGCAGGTCAGACGCTTTGCGAGATTAAATTTAAAATTTACGCGCCGCCGCCGCGAGATAAAATTTCGCGACCATTTAAGAGCGGCATACGATTAAATTTAAACTGCGCCGCACCGCTACGTAGCGGTATGTCGCGTACCAAACCCTCGCCGCACGATTGCGCAAAAAAGCGCCGCGCCAACCCGATTTGCACCGCGTTGGCGCGTAACAAAGCACCGTGCATTAGATCCGCACCGCGCGCAATGGAGCTGGCACTACGAGATCCACCCCCTGCGAGGTTTTCAAGATTTACAACGGCATAAAAAGCTACGAAGCTATCGCAATAAATCCGCCCCGACGCAGGCGAGCAAAATTTAGTGCAAAAAGTGGCGCACTCCCGTAAAATACATCACGAAGCTATGCCCATTCACGGCTTATATACAGATATCACACCCGTATCTGATACAAATGACTAAATTTTACACGAATCAATAACATATCCTTGCTGGACTAGCTCTCTAATTAAATTTGCAGTAACTTCTTCAACTTTGCTTTTAAAAGGTATATATACTAGCCCCTGTATATCGGATGGCTTTTCAAAATCTTTTGCCTCTTTCAATAAAATTGCAACTTTTTCTCTTCCTAGTTTTGCTAAAAACATTCCGAGTTCTAGTACAACATTTTGCCTTACTCTTAATTTATACCCATCTTCTGATTTACTTTTTCCTTCGTCGTCTGGGGTTGCAAGAATAATGGCATATCCAACATCTTTAGAATATTCCTCTAGTTTCTCTATAATTGTTTGCCCATTAGATGCGCGCTGATCTAATATTATAGGCTCTAAGCCCCAACGCCTCAAAAGAGCTTCTAACTCTATTTTTGCGTAATCATCATGTCCATAAACAACAAAGATCTTTTTAAGATTATTACTGATTGAGTTTTGCAGAATTTTATTTACTTCATCCTGATTTTTCCCCTGCAAATTATGTGTTCCCTTATCGTAACAATTTATTATACATCCGTTACTTAGTTTTAACTGCTTCCCATATTGTATCGGTAACTCTTCTTGAATTTTTATGTCTTTTGATGTATTAATTTTTTCGACAATTTCTTTATATTTCATATTAGACTCCTTAAAATTTTAGTGCAAAAAGTGGCGCACTCCCGTAAAATACATCGCCATGCCGAACTCATCGGCGCTTGCGATCACCTCATCGTCGCGGATGCTGCCGCCGGGCTGCACGACCGCCGCGACGCCCGCAGCATGGGCAATCTCGATGCTGTCTTTAAACGGGAAAAACGCCTCGCTGGCAAGCGCGCAGCCGCTCAGATCGACGCCCACGTCGCGAGCCTTTGCCACTGCCGCACGCGCGGCGTCCACGCGGCTCGTCATACCCATGCCGATCGCGACCATCGCGCGATTTTTGACGTAAACCACGCAGTTACTCTTCGTAAGCGCAGCGATCTGCCACGCGATTTTTAGATCGTCAAGCTCGCTCTGGCTCGCCGCGCGCCCCGTGACGCAGCGGGCGTTTGCGACCTCGCCCGCGCCCACGTAGTCGCGCTGCTGATATACGAAGCCGCCGTCGATAAATTTAAAATCATACTTGTCGTTTTCGCGGATTAAAAACTCTCCGCCCTGCTCGAAAATTTTAATGCGCTTTTTCTTTTCAAATACCGCAAGCGCTGCGGGCGTGACGCGGGCGGCGAGGATAACTTCGACAAAAATTTCATTGATTTTATGCGCCAGCTCCTCGTCCAAAACGCCGTTTATCGCCACGACGCCGCCGTATGCGCTTACGGGGTCGCATTTTAGCGCCTCTACGTAGCTTTCAAGCAGGCTTCCCTTCACGGCGAAGCCGCATGGATTTGCGTGCTTGCAAATCGCTACCGCAGGCGCCTCCCCGAAGCTGCTAGCGAGCATCAGCGCGCCGTGCATATCGGTCATATTATTAAAGCTTGCTTCGCCCTTTAGGCTCTTAAAGTGCTTGCTAAAAAAGTCCTCGAACTCGTACAGCGCGCCCTTTTGATGCGGATTTTCGCCGTAGCGAGTATCGAATACCTTGCTGCCCGCGATAAATTTTTTCGCGCCGAAGCCGCCGTTAAAGCGCTCGTTCATATAGTTTGCGATCATCGCGTCGTAGCCTGCGATGGTTCGAAGCGCGGCTAAGAATTTTTCTAGCGTCTATGTCGTCACG
>CAJPSJ010000265.1 GCA_905373295.1 uncultured Campylobacter sp.
GGATCGCTCTCGCAGCCGCCTAAAATTCTAGCGGGCACGCCCACGGCGGTGCAGGAGCTAAAGTATTAGGTAACATCACCATCGGCGAAAATTCCAAAATCGGCGCAAATTCCGTCGTCGTAAAGGATGTCGCGCCAAACTGCACCGCCGTGGGCGTGCCCGCTAGAATTTTAGGCGGCTGCGAGAGCGATCCTTTGGCACATAATAAAATTCCAGATATCAGCCAGGAGCTTATCAAATATCTCATCAAGCGTATCGAAATTTTGGAAGATTGCATCTGCAACGGCAGAAAAGATATCTCCGCAATGGATGAGGATCTAAATAAATTCTACGAAGAGTATCTAAAATCATTAAAATAAGAGGATTAAAGTGAAAAAAGCTCTATTTTTTACAATTTTTGCTATTTTGTCGGCAAGCGGCAGCGATGCTAATAGCGCGAAAAATTCCGCGGACGACGCCAGAATAAGCCTAGTAAAAAGTCTATACATCAAGGACACCTATTTTGGCGATCACAAAAATGCCCTATCAGCTTCTTTCAAATCCGTGCTTATGCAAGATGAAGCCTCTGCCGGCGAAGGTGAGGTAGGCTGCTTGGACTACGATCCAATAATCGGCGGTCAAGATGTCTGTGACGACGCGAAATATGATTTTGAGCTAGGGCAGCGCGATACCGTCGTAGTAACTCAGACCTGTCCCTACGGCGCGCAGACGATAATCTACAAACTCGTCCGTAGCGGAGGAGATTATAAAATCGATGATATCTACGACCAAGACCCAAGCGGCGGCAGGGCTTTTAGCGTCAAAAATCAAATTTTAAATTGTCTAAACCAATCCAAGGAGCATCAATGAAATTAACACTTTCAAGTCGCGTAAGCAAGCTCGGCGAAAGCCTAACGATCGCAATCAGCACTAAAGCCAAGCAGATGAAAGCTCAGGGGCAAGACGTCGTAATCCTAAGCGCGGGCGAACCTGATTTCGATACTGCAGAGGTCGCCAAAAGGGCTGTCATAGAAGCTATGGCCAAGGGCTGCGGAAAATATACGCCGGTTGCCGGAACGCCTGAAATTTTAAATTTAATCGCGCAGAAGCTAAAGCGCGACAACGACCTAAATTACAGACCCGATCAGATCATCACCAACGTAGGCGCCAAGCACTCGCTATTTAACGCCTTTAACTGCATCTTAAACGAAGGCGATGAGGTCATAATACCGGCGCCTTATTGGGTCACCTACCCCGAAATTGTAAAATTCTGCGGCAGCAAGCCCGTCATCGTAGACACCAAGGCGGAAAACCGATATAAAATCACCGCCTCGCAGCTCAAAGCCGCGATCACGCCGCGCACGAAGGCGCTGTGCCTTTTCAACCCAAGCAACCCCGCAGGCGCCGTATATTCGCGGCAGGAGCTGCAAGAGCTTGCGGAAGTGCTAAAAGGCACGGATATTTTAGTAATTGCCGATGAAATTTACGAAAAAATTGTCTTCGGCAAGAGCTTCATAGCTGCAGCAAGCATCAGCGAGGATATGTTCGGGCGCACCGTGACGATCAACGGGCTAAGCAAATGCGGCGCGATGCCCGGCTGGCGCTTCGGCTACACCGCCTGTGCGATCGATGAGCTAAATAAGGCTATGATCAGCCTACAAAGTCAAAGCGTCAGCAACGTAGCAAGCATCGTTCAGGCAGGCGCTATGCCGGTGCTGCGCGGCGAGGCGGACGATTTTATCGAGGAGATGAGGCGCGAATACGAGCGCAGGCGCGATTTTGGCACAGACGCGATAGGCGCGATCCCAGGGCTTAGTGTCGTAAAACCAGATGGCGCATTTTATTTCTTCATAGATTGCTCTCAGGTAGAACCTGATAGTATGAAATTCTGCATGCAACTGCTAGATAAAGGGCTCGTAGCCACGGTGCCAGGAAGCGGATTTGGCATGGATGGGCACTTTCGCATAAGCTTTGCGTGCTCTATGGAAAATCTAAAACGCGGCTTTGAGCGCATAGAAAAATTCGTAAAAAATTACCACATATAGGCATGCTAGCGAAATTTGAATCTAAATTTGTCATAGCTTAGCAGCGAAATTTTTACATAAAATTTAATGCGGCTTAGCGGCAAATTTAGTGTGGCACGGCGTAGCTCAGAATTTAATGCGGTTGCGGCAGCTAAGCGCGATTGAATTTCGTGCCGCTTTAATTAAATTTCAAGCTGCCGTATTCAGGAGCGCTTAAATTTTATGCCGTTTTATTCATATGCGGCTAATTTTGCGCTGTTATGTTACGATGCCTGCTATGACACGCACTACTCGCGATTTTAAATTTCGCTTCGGAATTTTAAAATTCCATCGCACGACGCATCTAGATTTCGTCGCAAAAGCTCCGGCACAAACGCCGCATGTGGCAGAAATTTTATCGCGGATTTTTAAAATTCCGCGCCGATATTTTCAAAACCTTGCACTGCCTGCCGCCTGATACCGCCACGCTAAAAATTTAACCAAATAGGACGGTCGTCGCACGAGATACGACTAACAAGACGAGCGTAACGAACACAACCGACGCCGCAAAACTACACGCGACGAACCAAAAAGCGCGCGGCGTAGATCGCAAACGAGCTAAATTTTAAAATTTTACCGCGCCCGAGGCCTTGCGCAAACGCGATAAATTTTTATGATTTAGCAGGCCTTTGAGCCCAAGCGTATCAAATAAATTTTAAACGAAATTCTAACGCTACGGCGCTATTTTATATTTTTATAAAGACTATTTTAGTAAAATCAGGGCTTTATGAGCGAGATAAAAATTTTAATCACCGACGAGGATC
>CAJPSJ010000266.1 GCA_905373295.1 uncultured Campylobacter sp.
GGATTAAAATGTCTGAACAACCGACCGTTCAACCCCAATCAAACGTGCTTGGGATACTCTCCATAGTCTTCGCGATTTTAGGGATCTTTTTTCTAGGGATCGTCTTTGTTCCGCTTGCGTTTTTGTGCGCGATCGCCGCAACCTATCAAGCCGTCAAAAAGCAAGCCTCACTCGTAATAGCGATACTCGCATGGATCCTTACGATCGTGGGACTCGTGACCTCGCCCGTGCTGCTAGCCACAATCGGCATCTCCGCTTCGTAGCCGCAAATATCCGCGCCGCTTACTCGGTGATTAAAATTTTGCCGGACGAACATTAAAATTCGCCGGTGGATAATCAAACTCTCGCCGGGCGGCTCGCAAACCTCTGCCTGCAGAGTTTTAAAACGTAAATTTATCGCGGAATTTAACCTCTTAAAATTTTGCGGACAAAATTTTAAAGCAAAATTTGACACAGGAATTTTGTATCAAAAATTTACGGGCGGAATTTCAACGTGGAATTTTACCGCCAAAGCAAAACCACCGAAATTTTATAAAAAGCTTTATCTATGAAATTTTGCGATCAAGCCGTGCTTGCAAATAGTTACTGGAAGCACGATCGCAATACAGACGCCGTAAAGCTCGCAGACGCAACATTTGTCGCGGATGATAAAATCTAAATTTATGTAAAGCGTAAAATTAAAATTCTACTTTGCGACAAAAGGCTTGAAATTTTGCCGCGCCAAAACAGCGCGTAAATTTAAAATTTAGCCGCTTTCAGGCGCGACGTAAAATTCTAAGGCAATGCACAATCGTCACGCAAAACTTATCTTTTAGCGACGCAGCGTGAAATTTCAAAACGGCACGCGCGGCATGGGAATTAAAAATTTACGCAGCGGAAATCGCCGCGAAGCTTGCTTTTTTAGCGATACGATCTGAAATTTCAAAGCAGGCGAGCGGCACCGGAATTTTAAAATTTTGCGCCGAGCGCTGCGAGAGATAAAAAGCAACCAGGAGTGGTAAATTTTAAAGAAATCTAAAATTTTAACGCGCCCCGCGGCGCAACAAAGAAGCACTGCGAACCCATCCGCGCGAAAGGCTAATATTTATCGAATTTCACTCTACCCGCAGCCCGCACATTCGTACCGCATGCCGACAATCGCAAACCTAAGCGCAAAAAGCTTGGCGAAATGGCGTTTCGCCGCGGTGCGCATGCGAACAATTGCAACGCAGAAATGCTTTCGTGCGATACGATCAAGCTCAACGCGAAAGGCTTGCGCGCGGCATGTGTTTTTGAAAGCCGCACTGAATATCGCGCGCCAAATTAAAAAGCGAGGCAAGATGCCGCGAGCCGTGCATCGCTCGCGATAGACGCAATACTTAAAAGCGCGCAAAAAGCAAGGCAAATCCAAATTAGCTTCGCCGCTTTAGCTTAAAAATTTAAGTTCGCGTTTCTTAGGCGCCGCACCCCAAAGCCCTACATGCAAAATTTTAAAAATCCTCGCCGCTACCACTGCACGTAGGTTCGCGCCTTTTTGATCTCGTCAAGTCGCACGCTCACTTCGCCGCCGTCCGTGCGAAGTCTAAGCACGCCGCCTTCGCAGCCAAGCACCTCGCCGCTTAGCTTCTGCCCGTCCGTGCGGCTTAGGCGCACCAGCTCGCCCATGGAGTTTGCGAAATGCTGCGGCTTGCTTAGCTTGCGCTCAAGCCCGGGCGAGCCAACCTCCAGCGTCCACTCGCCCTCAAGCGGCGGCTCCACGTCGAAAATCGGCGAAAGTAGCCGCGATAGCCGCTCACAGTCGTCTAGGCCCACGCCGCCCGCTTTCGTGATGCTGATGCGGTAGATCGTTCTGCCGTTTTCGCTCACCGTCTCCACGTCGTAAAGCTGCACGCCGCACTCGCGCGCTAAAGCCTCTAAATCAACCATTTTTGCGCAGCTCCTCCTCTATTTTGTCAAAAAGATCGTCCATTTTGTTTTGATACTCCAAGCGGTCGTCGAATTTGAAGTGAAACGCAGGACAGCGGTACCAGCCCTCCGCCTCGGCGCAGAAGTTTTGCAAATATCTCGCCACGCGGCCGAGCTTTTCGAGCACAAATTCCTGCTCGCGCTCGTCGAAGGCGTTTTTATCCAGATACACGAACGCATCGTAGCGCCCGCGCTTGCACTCCACGTCGGTGACGCACAGCCCGCGCAAAAGCTCGTCCTCAAGGCTTGCGAGCGCTTCGGGGATGAGCTGCTTTAGCACACTTTGCGTGCGCAGTCTTCTGAGTTCGGTCGGATTCATCTTTACCTCGCTATCTTAAATCGCCGCAGATTGCGCGGCGATGGAATTTTATTGCTCCGCCATGAAATTTATCTCGCGTCCGTGTCGCGGCGGCACTGAATCTTATTTCGCGTCCACCTTATGGCGATGCGGAATTCTATATCGCTTCGGCATGGCGAAATATCCGTCCTGCGGCGACGCGGTCTGTTTAAAATTTGACGCGGCGTGCGTCGCGCCGGAGCGTCCATTTAAATTCTAAGCGGTTTGCTGCGCGCTGGTATTGCAAACGGCGCCGCACTTTTTAAAATTTCGCTCTTAAATTTTAAAAGGCGCAAGCCCTGCTTTGAAATTATTTTAGCCCGCGCGCTTCGCGCTTAAATTTCAAACGCAGATCGCATAAAATTTATGGCTCGCATACGGAAGCTCATCGCATAGCCTCACCGCTACAGCAGAAATATTTCCGCGCCAAGACGCGGTGCTATTCTGCGCCGTGCTCTGCTCGCCACGGGCGCTATATCACCGCCGCGCTGTCCGTCTTGGCGGCGCA
>CAJPSJ010000267.1 GCA_905373295.1 uncultured Campylobacter sp.
TTTAAGCTGTTTAAAATTTTAAATTTTATATAATCGCCCTTTTTAAATTTAAAAGAAAGGAGAATTTGTGGCAAAAGACGACGTCATAGAGATCGACGGCAAAGTCATAGAAGCGCTGCCGAACGCGACTTTTAAGGTTGAGCTCGATAACAAACACGTGATTTTATGTCATATCGCTGGCAAGATGCGGATGCACTACATCAAGATAATGCCGGGCGATCGCGTAAAAGTTGAGCTGACCCCTTACAGCCTCGATAAAGGCAGGATCACCTACCGCTATAAGTAAGGATAAAGTTAAATTTAGATATACTCGCGATTTTGCGACTAAACTGTAGGAAGAAGTGTTTTCAAAATCCCCACTATTTTGAAAACAGTTGGTTTGATACTTTCACTTTTGAAATTTCATTAAACCTAGGTGCAGTTTGCATTTAAAGTGGAGAAAATTTTAGGAGAGTGGAATGAAAGTTCGTCCATCCGTTAAGAAAATGTGCGACAAATGCAAAATTGTCAAGCGCAAAGGTGTTGTTCACGTTATTTGTGAAAATCCAAAACATAAACAAAGACAAGGATAAGTTATGGCTCGTATCGCAGGTGTAGATCTACCAAAGAAAAAAAGGATTGAATACGGACTAACTTATATCTACGGTATAGGTTTATTTACGTCGAGAAAAATTCTCGATGCGGCAGGAATTTCTTACGATAAAAGAGTCGCCGATCTGAGCGAAGATGAAGCCGCCGCTATCAGAAAAGAGATCCAAGAGCACTATATGGTCGAAGGCGATCTTCGCAAACAAGTGGCTATGGATATAAAAGCGCTTATGGACTTGGGCGGCTATCGCGGCTTAAGACACAGAAAGGGCCTTCCGGTTCGCGGTCAAAAAACAAAAACGAACGCTAGAACTAGAAAAGGCAAACGCAAAACCGTCGGCGCGGCAGCTAAATAAGGATTGAGATATGGCACAAAAAAAAGTAGTTAAGAAAAAAACCGTCAGAAAAAATATCGCCAAAGGCATAGTTTACATCTCCGCTACGTTTAATAACACTATGATTACCGTAACGGACGAGATGGGCAACGCGATCGCGTGGAGCAGTGCGGGCGCTTTAAATTTTAAAGGCAGCAAAAAATCCACCCCTTATGCGGCGCAGCAAGCCGTCGAGGATGCACTAAACAAAGCCAAAGAGCACGGCATCAAAGAGGTAGGCGTCAAGGTTCAAGGTCCGGGAAGCGGACGCGAAACCGCCGTTAAAAGCGTAGGTAGCGTAGAAGGGATTAAAGTTACATATTTCAAAGATATCACTCCTCTTGCGCACAACGGTTGCAGACCGCCTAAACGACGTCGCGTGTAATTATAAAAGGAGAAATTTATGGCTAGATATACAGGACCGGTTGAAAAATTAGAAAGAAGGCTCGGCGTCGATCTATTTATGAAAGGCGAGAGAAGGCTTGCGGGCAAGAGTGCGCTTTTAAAACGCCCTTACGCTCCGGGTCAGCACGGACAAAGACGCGCCAAACTAAGCGAATACGGCTCACAGCTTCGCGAGAAACAAAAGGCTAAATTTATGTACGGCGTAAGCGAGAAGCAGTTCCGCAGACTATTTGCCGAAGCGGCTCGCAGAGAGGGTAACACCGGAGCGATCTTGGTTCAGCTTTTAGAGCAGAGGCTAGATAACGTCGTTTATCGCATGGGATTTGCTACGACCAGACGCTTTGCGCGCCAGCTCGTTACGCACGGACACATTTTAGTAGACGGCAAACGCGTCGATATCCCTTCATACAGCGTCCGCGCAGGACAAAAGATCGAAGTGATCGAAAAAAGTAAAAATAACCCGCAAATTTCAAGAGCGCTGGATCTTACTGCACAGACCGGTATCGTAGCGTGGGTAGACGTAGAAAAAGAGAAAAGATACGGAATTTTTTCTAGAGTTCCGGAGAGAGAAGAAGTTGTTATTCCTGTAGAGGAAAGATTTATCGTAGAGCTTTACTCGAAATAGTAGGTGCTAATATGAGAAAAATCACAACATCAGCTCATATGCCAACTGAAATAAAGGTTGAGAATGTCAGCGAAAATGTTGCTAAAATCATAGCATATCCCTTTGAAACGGGATATGCCGTCACTCTAGCTCATCCTTTACGAAGGTTACTTTATACGAGCACGGTCGGTTTCGCGCCGACTGCGGTTAAAATCGAAGGCGTAAGCCACGAATTCGACAGCATGCGCGGCATGCTCGAGGATATGGCGGCTTTTATCATAAATTTAAAGGGCTTAAGGTTTAAAATCAAGGGCGATTCCCTACGCGAGGTCGTAGAATACAGCTTTAAAGGACCTAAAGAAATTTACGGCAGCGACCTAAATAATGATGCCGTAGAGATCGTAAATCCAAGCGCTTATCTAGCTACGATAAACGAGGATGCCGATCTTAAATTTACGCTCATCATCGAAAAGGGCATCGGCTACGTCCCAAGCGAAGAGATCAGAGAAAATTTAGACGCTGATTTTATCGCGCTGGATGCGTTTTTTACCCCGGTAACCAAGGCCGTTTACGATATCGAAAACGTATTCGTAGAGGATAATCCCGACTACGAAAAGGTGGTCTTTACGATTACTACCGACGGTCAGATCAGCGCGATAGATGCGTTTAAAAACGCTCTTGAGGCGATGTATCAGCAGCTGGCGGTTTTCAAAGGCATCGTAAATATCAGCGCTGCGGATACTTTCGGTAGAGCGATCCCTGCAAATTCCGAGTTTGCAAAGCTTTTTGAGAGCGTTAGCAATCT
>CAJPSJ010000268.1 GCA_905373295.1 uncultured Campylobacter sp.
CTGGATTTTTCCACTATTTCTCCTTTGCTGCGCCGCCTTGCCGCACGGATATCCTTTGGGCGCATTAACTTCATACCCGTCGCCCCTCGCCCTCAAGCGGGATGCAAATTTCATCCAAACCGTGCACTAGCTCGTCTATACCGAAATAACGCTTATTAATTTTAGCAGAGCGAAATTATAGCAAAAGCGAGCGCGAAATCGCAAATCCGCATGATTAAATTTTATCTAGAACAAAGAGCTATGTTTTCGGCTAAATTTTGCCGTACCGAGGGATGAAATTCTATCGAGTAGATGTGTAGAATTTGACCATAATCTAAAACAAAAGCGGCCGCGCTCGAAATACGGCCGCTAAATTTTAAATTTTACTTCTCAAACGCCTTTTCTAGGCTAAACGGAAACGCCTGATAGCCCATCGCGTTAGTCATTTTGATTTCGATTGACGGCTCTTTTGCGCCCCATTCAAACTCGTTGATGTGAGGGCTAGGCACGCCTACCGGACGGCCTTTGGCGATGTCAAACTGCATGCCCGCAACCGCTGAGTAAACCATCACGCTATCTAGGTCGTCTTGATACTGCGCTAGCGAAGTAACCGAGCTGTACCACTCGCTGCCGCGCTGCTTGCCGTATTCCCAGACCTGCTCGACGGTCTTGGCATTCTCGTCGATTTTATAAACGACCGCGCGGGAGTATTTCATGCCCGCCATCGCAGGCTGCTCCATACCGCGGGTGTCGCCGTTGTCAAAGACGGTTAGATACACTACGCCTTTTTAGACTTGCTATCGATTCTAAATGCCGTATGCTGCGTCCACTGCCAGTCAAATCCGCCTTTCTCGCTCTCATATCCCGGGCATTTTGAGTACTCGTCCTCGCAGACGATCTTTTTGCCGTCTTTATCTACAGGCTGGAGCAAGTAGCCCTTAAACTGATCCTTCCAGCCTTTGTGCGCGCCCATTATCCACTTGACTTTTTTGTCGCGGCCGATCTTGATGACGGCGTCTTGGTGGCGGCTGGAGATGATGATACTATCATCAGACGGGTCGTAGTCCACGCTATTTACGTGCGCCCAGTTGCGTCCGGGCCCCGAGCCCACGATGTCGCCCCATTTTTCGTTCGTATCCATCGCGGCCAGCTCGTCCGAGCTAGCGGTGTGGCCTGCCTTGCTAGCGTCGATGTTTAGGCACACCGCTCCCTGATCGAGAGTTTTTAGCACGATATCGCGGTACGGATCGAGAATTTCATATAATCTAAAATCATCCACCACGTTGCCGTCGCGATCGACCTCGACGATGACGTCGCGCACGGTGCGGACGTTTTTACCGTCGGCGCGTTTATAGTTAGCATTTGCCGCGCGGAGGAAGTAGTGGCCGTTTTGCGCTACGTCCATCGAGTGCGAGAAGTCGTTATAGCCCGCAGGTAGCTCGCGGTTAAAGATTTCGCGTCCCATTATGTCGTATTTGGCGTATCTTTGGCCATATCCCCACGTCATCGCGCCGTCGTCGTTTTGCTTAAAGCCCATCATGACGCCCGCAGAAAAAGGCTGCTTGAGGTCGTAAATTTTACTCGGCTCCAGATACCAGCGCACCTCGCCTTTGGTGTCTAGTACGAAGTTATTTGGGCTATAGTTCCATTCGATCGCGCCGCCTGCGGGGTTGTTCCACACGACTTTGGTGCCTTTGCCGGTTTTGTTTACGAAGTTATTTACGTAGTAGAGGCGGTTGGCAAATTTCGCGCTCGGAGCCTTCACGACCTCGATTTTATCAAACAGCGCGCCCTTTTGAGACGGCATGCCGGAGCTCTCTAGATAAATCGCGGGAGCGTAAATTTTATAGGTTTCTTTTACGTGCTCGGTTTGGCCCTTGTAAATTTTATCATACTCGACCTCGACGGTGTTTTGATAGTCCGGATATAGTCCGAAAACCGGGATTCCGCCGTGCGTACGCAGATGCTTGTCGGCGACTTTGTAGCTGATCGTCTGACCGTCAGGCTTCGGCACGATGGTGACTTTCGCGTTTGCTAGCGTGTAGCCGCCGTTTTTGATGACCGCCGTTAGTGGCGCGATGTCGTACGGGTTGACGACCACTTCGCCGATCTTGCCGGGGACGGCGTAGTCGATGTGTGCGCCGCTAGGTCCGCCGATAGCCAGCGCGGCCGTGCTTAGACCGCCCAGAAGCGCCACAGCTAGGGCGACTGACGAGAGAGTTCTTTTCATCTTTTCTCCTTTATAATCATAAATCGTTTCATTGCCGTAATTTTAGTGAATATTTCTAACGTGAAAATCACGCTATTATTATAATTAGCTTAAATCCAAAAAATAATTCAGATTTTTATTTTTTTGCTAAAATTTAGCCCAAATTTTACGAATTTAATCTAAAATTTATCTTAGCGTGAGTTTTGCGGCGGCGAGAGAATATAAAATTAACGCAAACAAAATCATTTTAAGGAGCATTCCATGAATCTACTTTCTAAATTTAGCAAAGGCTTTTTAGCCGTAGTGATGTTTGGCGCCCTTAGCGCGTCTGCGTTTACCGAGGGCGAGGACTATGTAAAGCTGCAAAAGCCGCTACCAGTCGAGCAAAACACGCTGGTTAAGGTCTTTAGTTATGCTTGCCCGTTTTGCTACAAATACGACAAAACCGTAACGCCGAAGGTCGTAGAAAAGGTCGCGGGGCTAAAATACGTGCCGTTTCATCTAAAAACCAAGGGCGAATACGGCGGGGCGGCGAGTAAAATTTTCGCCGTCTTAGCCGTGATGGACGAGGAGAAGGGCGTGAG
>CAJPSJ010000269.1 GCA_905373295.1 uncultured Campylobacter sp.
AAAAAGTTGGATCAGTTTGAGATCGAGGCTCGGATCGCTCTCACTCATGTAAAAGCTGTTTTGCAGCCTCTCGTCGATAAGCCACAGATAGCTGTCCTCGTGGCTTTTGGCGATTTTGGCTAGCGGATGGTTGCCGTTGCCGATGTAAAAATATATAAAGCCGTTAGCAAACGCGAGGCTTAGCATATCGTTTAGCAGCAGCGCGTCCTCCAGGCTATTTACGCCGCCGCGATAAAGCGAGCGTAGCGAAAAAAACGGTAGCAGCGGGCGGGAGTTGGTAGAGGAGTTGATCTTTTTGATGATGTATTCGCTAAACCAGCTTCGCTCATCGTCGCATATGACGATGAAAGCAAAGCCGTCGTGGAGGAATTTTAGCTTTGATGCTAAAAGCGGCGTCCAGTCCTCCTTGCGATCCTCGAGCCACTCAAGTCCGGGCTCGGAGCGCATCGCCGTGACGCTCCAAGTGTGCAGATCCTGCATTATTTATCCAAATCGTAGGCTTTATGCAGCGCGCGCACGGCAAGCTCGCCGTATTTAGCCTCTACGATCATCGAAATTTTAATCTCGCTCGTGGAGATCATCTGGATATTTATCCCTTCGTCCGCGAGCGTCTTAAACGCCTTGCTGGCTATGCCGCTGTGGCTTTTCATACCTACGCCGACTAAAGAAACCTTTACGATATCGGCATCTGATTCGATGATGGAATTCGGATTTGGATTTACCTCTTTCATTACCGCATAAGCAGTCTGCAGCTCGTTTTGCGGCACGGTAAAGCCCAAATTCGTCTCGCCATTTCGTCCGATATTTTGTACGATCATATCGACGTTGATCTCCTTGCTCGCGAGCGCGGAGAAAATTTCAGCCGCGACGCCGGGGCGATCCTCTACGTTTCTAATCGTAATTCTTGCTTGATTTTTATCCAGTGCAATGCCGCTAATTACCGCATCTTCCATCTTTTCTTCTCCTGTTATGAGTGTTCCTTCATGATCGTTAAAACTGCTTCGCGTCACCAAATTTACGTTTAATTTCTTCGCAAGCTCGACGCTTCGATTTTGCAAAACCTTCGCTCCCAAGCTCGCAAGCTCAAGCATCTCGTCGTAGCTGATGCGATCAAGCTTCTTGGCTTTGGGCTCAATGCGCGGATCGGTCGTATATACGCCGTCCACGTCGGTGTAAATTTCGCACAGATCGGCATTCAGCGCTCCTGCGACGGCGACTGCGCTAAGATCGCTTCCGCCTCGCCCGAGCGTAGTTACTTCGCCTGCGGTGCTGATGCCCTGAAAGCCCGCGACGACGACGATTTTGCCCTGCTTTAGCGCCTCTTGCATGCTTTTTGGATCGATCGAGACGATGCGAGCTTTGGTGTGAAAATTATCCGTCACGATGCCTGCGCCTCGCCCGCTAAACGCGATCGCAGCATAGCCCTTGGCATTTAGCGCGATAGCTAAAAGTGCGCTCGTGACGCGCTCGCCCGAGCTTAGCAGCACATCCATCTCTCTGCCTACGGGAGTTTTAGTAAAAAATTCCGCCTGCTCGATGAGCTGATTAGTAACGCCGCTCATCGCAGAGACGATTACCGCGACATCGTGCCCTTCGTTTTTAGTCTTTATCACGCGCTGCGCGACCGCCTCGATCCGCTCTAGCGTACCGACGCTCGTACCGCCGTATTTTTGAACGATCAGCATTAAATGTAACCCTCCTCCTTAAAATATTTTAAAACCGTCGCGTAAATCGGCTTTTTAAAGTGATTTACGTGCCTTAAAACCTCATTCGCGCCTACGAATTTAAATGCGTCGAACTCCGGAAGTTTAGTATTGATGTTTATATCGGCTAAGCTTCGCAATCTCACCAAAAAATACCTTTGAATTTGCCCGTCGTATGGGCGCATCTTTTGAGCTACCCCATCGGGAAAGTCATAGCTGAGCCACTTCGGGCACTCAGCGATGATATCGACTTTGCTTGTTCCGATCTCCTCACCGAGCTCTCTGCGGATAGCCATCGTAGGCGTCTCACCGTCGTCGATACCGCCTTGAGGAAACTGCCAAGCGCCTTTGATGTCGCTTCGTTGCGCAATCAAAATTTCGCAGTTAAACGGATACGATGGCGAAAGCACGATTGCAGCGACATTTGGTCTGTAATTTTTCTCTTTTTCCATCTCGTTTTCTCACAAAAAATTTCTCAAAATTCTACCTAAAAATATTAAAATTTGCGTTAAGAGGCTTAAAATTTATATAAATTTTCAAATTAATTCGCTAAATTTTGTGACATAAATTTAGCCCATAGGACCGACCTTGCACATCTATATCCACGTGCCGTTTTGCACCTCCAAATGTCCGTATTGCGCCTTTGGCTCCTTCAGCGACAAATTTAGCCTCGCAAAAAGCTACTTTCGCGCGCTAGAGCTTGAAGTGCGCGACTTTTTGGCGAAAAATCCGCACGCGCAAATTTCGACGCTTTTTATCGGAGGAGGCACGCCAAGCGCCGTGGATGCAGGGCTTTACGACGAAATTTTTGCGCTGCTTGCGCCGCGTTTTACCGCCAAAGCCGAAATCAGCTCGGAAGCTAATCCGAACTCCGCTAGTCCCGCTTGGCTTAGGGCGATGCAGGGGCTCGGCGTAAATCGCATCAGCTTCGGCGCGCAGAGCTTCAACGATGCCAAGCTAAAATTCCTCGGTCGCGCGCACAGTGCGGCGCAGATTTTTCTGGCGGTGCAAAATGCCAAAGCGGCGGGCTTTGATAATATAAACTTAGACCTAATCTACGCGAGCAAA
>CAJPSJ010000270.1 GCA_905373295.1 uncultured Campylobacter sp.
TAGCGTACGCCGCAAAGCTGCCTATGTAGAGATAAAATCGCGCCGCAAAACCAATAAATTTCAAAATTTCGCCGCTTAAATTTAATCGAAATTTTAAAGCTTATTTGATTATGTCGCGCTGACCTTTGGCGTTGATCTCGCTTAAAACGCCCATCTGTTCGAGCTGCTCGATGATCGTCGCGGCGCGATTGTATCCGATACGCAAGCGGCGCTGCAGGTAGCTGATCGAGGTCTTCTCCTCCTCCAAAACAATCGCCTTTGCCTCGTCGTAAAGCTCGTCAAGCACGATATTTTGCGGATTGATTATGCCGCCTTCTTGCTTGGCGCCCTCGTTTTCGATCAAAAATCGCTCGTCATAAACGACGTTTTCTTGAGCTTTTAAAAATTCTGCGATCTTGTTGATCTCATTCTCGGTCGTAAACGGCGCGTGCAGGCGGATGAGCCCCGGCGCGGTAGGCGGCGTAAACAGCATATCGCCCCGCCCGAGCAGGCTGTCTGCGCCCATCTGATCCAAAATCACCTTGCTATCGACCTTCGAGCCCACGCGGAAGCTGATGCGACTAGGCAGATTCGCCTTTATCAGCCCCGTGACGACATCCACGCTTGGGCGCTGCGTCGCTACGATGAGATGGATGCCACTGGCGCGCGCCATCTGCGCCAGACGCGCGATGTAGTGCTCTACGTCCTTCCCGCTCGTCATCATCAGATCCGCGAGCTCGTCGATGATAACGACGATGTAAGGCAAAATTTCGCCCCCCTCGCGCAGCATCTTTTCGTTGTAGTTATCGATATTTTTCGTCCTGTTTTGCGCCATGAGCGAATAGCGCTGCTCCATCTCTGAAACGAGATTACTTAGCGCGATGATCGCCTGCTTAGGCTGCGTGATGACGGGCGTTAGCAGGTGTGGGATATCGTTGTAAATGCTAAACTCGAGCATCTTCGGATCGATCATTATAAGGCGCAGGCTCTTGGGCGAGTTGCGATACAAAAGGCTAAGCAGCATGGCGTTGATACCCACGCTCTTGCCGCTTCCGGTGGTGCCTGCGATGAGAAGGTGCGGCAGCTTCTTAAGATCGGTGACGAAAGGCTGCCCCACGATGTCTTTGCCAAGCACGATGGTAAGCGGACTGGAAGCGCTTTTAAATACGTCGCTTTCTAAAATTTCGCGCAGATAGATCGTATCGATATTTTGATTCGGAATCTCGATACCCACGACGTCTTTGCCCGGAACCGGCGCCTGGATGCGGATGGTCTGCGCCCGAAGAGCCATCGCGAGATCGTCTTGCAGCGTTAGAATTTTACTTACCTTGATGTGTGCGGCGGGGCGAAACTCAAAGGTCGTAACGACCGGGCCCGAGTAGGTCCGCACCACGTCGCCGTCGATCTTAAATTTACGCAACTTATCGAGCAGGTCGTAAATTTTACGATCGATCTCGCTCTCGTCGATATTGCCTTTCTTTTTCGGCGGCAAATTTAAAAAGTCAAGCGGCGGCAGCTTAAAATCCTTGGGCTTAGCCACCCTACCCTTATCGAGCTGATCCAAAAGCCTTTTATTTTCGGCGACTTCGCTTAGGCGCTCGACCTTTTTTAGCCTGCTCGGCTTTCCCTTTTGCGGCATTTTAAGCTCGCGTTCAGCGGAAGCCTGCGGACCCTGCGCGTCACCAAAATTCTGCTCATTTTCAGGCTCGCGAGCATCGTTTAAATTTTGTAAATTTCGCTCACCTTCAAAACCGCGCCCGCTTGCACCCTGCTCCGCAAAACCGTTCTGTCTCGCCGAACCGCCCTCTGTGCTCAAAGCGTCATTCAAAGCGTTAAAATTTTCCGCACCTCTCAAGCCTTGCGCAGACGAATGCCTTGCAAGCCCGCCTCTTTGCGCCGCATCCGTATCGCTAGCAAAATCGTCTCCAATTTCATCCTGCGAGCTTTCATCTCTTGAGCCAATAAAGCAGTTTTTGATGATGTCGGTAAAGCGATCTTCAAATATAAGCACTAGCGAAAGCACAAAAATCGTAATATTAAAAATCCACACGCCGACGCTTCCAATCATGCGCCTAAGTCCATCCACTGCAAAGCTACCGACTGCTCCGCCGCTAGCACCGAATAGACTCGACTGCACCATCAAAATGGTAAAAAATAGCAAAATGGCTCCGATACTAAACTCAAAAAATCTAAAGTCAAAACTGCGAAAATGCTTATAAGCTACGTATGCTAAGGCGAGCAAAAATAGCGGATAGATGTATGCAAAATAGCCGAATAGCTGGGTATTAAACGAGCGGATGGCGTTGCCTGCGCTGCCTACAAGCGCGGAATCGGGCGCAATGGTAGCAAGCCCAAAAAATATTATAACGGCCGATACGACGATAAAATATACTTCTTTGATTATGACAGATCCTTAAATTTAAAGCGGTATTTTAGCCAAACGAAGGTTAAAATTTTATTTGAAGGATGAGATTTTAATGCTTTGATAAAATTCCGCGCCCTCGCAGGCGCGGAATTAAAGGGGTTAGCTCTTGACGGCTTTGCCAAGATCCCACATAGGCATAAAGATACCCAGAGCCAAAAGAAGAACCATGCCCGCCATAAAAAATAGCATGATCGGCTCTACGTAGCTTGAGATATTATCGATGATATCATCAAATTTCTCTTTATAATAATCCGTGACGTTACCGAGCATCTTATCGAGGTTACCGGCCTGCTCGCCCGCGCTGATCATCTGAATAAGCATACTCTCATAAAGCCCTGTATTGTTAAACGCCTCTGTTAGGCC
>CAJPSJ010000271.1 GCA_905373295.1 uncultured Campylobacter sp.
ATAAAAACGGAACAAAACTCTTCTGCGCAGCCTTCAGCTGCGACGCTTCCGCCTCCTGATGAGTTACCGATTGTGCCAGAAGTAAGCGAGTCAAATTCTACAGTAGCGCAAAATTTTAAGGCGGCACAGAATTCTACAGCTCAAAATTCTACGGCGCAAAACTCCACTATGCAACAAAACGCGCAATCTGCTCCGCAAAATTCCAATCCGGCGCAAAGCTCCGCCGCCACGCCGCAAAATACTCCCGCGCCCAAAAATTTCACGCAGCAAACCTTTGCGCTTCCTTCAGACGCTCTTACGATCGAAAGCCTGATCGTGCGATATAGGGACGACGACGGGACTCTGCACGAAAAGATCGTTGATATCAATCGCTCGATTGATTGGCACGATGACTTCGTGTTAAGCGCTAGCGCCAAACCTGCGCTACATAGGGCACTGGACGTCTCGGTTACTTCGACTGATCCAAATTTACAAAAGCAGGCCTCGCAAAATGGCATCACGCCTAGCTTCGCGCCGCGCCTGGAGCTACCGCTAGAGACGCTTAAATTTGACGACGGATTAAAATTTGTCATCCGCAAAGACAGCGTGCAGCTCATCACCGCAGACGATTTCAAAAGCTCCGACGCAAATGCTTCGGGCACGCTTGAGGCTGAGTTTTGGCGCCAAGAGATCCCGCTTAGCGGCGCGAGCTTTGCTGTAAATATCGGTGGCTTTAGCGACATCAACGTCACCAAAGAGGATGGCTACTACCGCATCGGCGTGCGCTCACATGAGGGTAACCTCAGCATCAGACGCAAAGATGGCGGGTATTTGATTTACAAAAATTCTAATTAAGGAGAGACTATGACACATTTAGAGATTATGAAATTTCGCCACGCGTGCAAAATTTTTGACGAGAACAAAAAAATTGGTAAGGTCGATTTTGACGCCATTTTGCAGGCAGGCATCTTAGCACCTAGTTCTACGGGGCTAGAGCAATGGGACTTTTTGGTTGTGCAAAACAAGGCGCTGCGCGAGCAGATCCGCGAAAAATCGTGGAATCAGCCGCAGATCACCTCTTGCTCACATCTGGTCGTGATTTTAGCAAAGATCAAGGATATAAAGCTAGGAAGTGATTATATCGAGCGAATGATTACGCGTAAAAAAGATGAAGCGCCCAAATATATCGGCGACAGGCATAAATTTTATCAAGATTTTTTAAGCGGTTATTTTCACAACGACGATGAGGAGCTATTTAATTGGTCGCACGCGCAGTGCATGTTTGCAGCACTTGCGATGATGAACGAGGCCGCAAGCCGCGGCATCGACAGCTGCCCGATGGAGGGCTTTGATCGCGCAGCGCTCGGAGAGATTTTGGATCTGAAATGGAATGAGCGTCGCGTGGCGCTGCTCGTGCCTTTCGGCTACCGCGTAAATCCACAGCCGCAAAAGATCCGCCGCAGCATGGATGACGTAGTAAAGTGGATCGAATAAGCTAGCAAGCGCTTTTGAAGCGCTAAGCTTGAGGCGCAATAAATTCCAAAGTCTAGTGCGCGAAGCGGCAAGCGCGTTTTTAGGAATTTACCGCGCTTTAGCCTTTTTCTCGCCCGCAAATCTTGTGCGGCGAGATTTAAAATTTTTTAGGATCTCAAAATAAAATCTATCTCAATAAACATACAGCTGCAAAACGACTTAAATTTTAAGACGGAATTTTAAAATTTTATCGCAAAATTCTAAGATACGCGCAAATTCTTAGCGGGCGCAAGAAAAGTTAGAATTTTTTGCTAAAATTTTGCGAAATTTACGCAAGTAGGATCAAAAATGAAACTTCCCAAACAGCTTTTAGATCGTTACGGCGCCGAGCGTCAAAGCGCGGGTGAGGCACAGCGGACGGCGAATGAGATCGCCTTTGCGCCGGTGGTCTTTCAGGTCTCGCGACTGATGAAAAAATTTGGAATTTTAAGCGCGCTTCATGAGGCGCGGGACGGGCTAAGCATAGAGGGGATCGCGAAGAAGCTCTCGCTTAGCGAATACGCCGTAAAGCTGCTTTTGGAAAGCTCGCTTAGCATCGGCACGGTGCTGTTGTGCGGCGAGAAATTTCGGCTCAGCAAGGCGGGGTATTTTCTGCTCACCGACGAGATGGTGGACGTTGATATGGACTTCATCCACGACGTGTGCTACGAGGGGCTCTTTAGGCTCGAAGAGACGCTAAAATCGGGCAAACCCGAGGGGCTAAAGGTTTTTGGGCAGTGGGCTACGATCTACGAGGCGCTTTCGCATCTACCGCCGCACGTGCGCAAGAGCTGGCTCGCGTTTGATCATTTTTATTCGGATTTGGCGTTTGAGCCTGCGCTAAAGATTATTTTCTCGCGCAAGACGGATAAAATTTTAGACGTGGGCGGCAACACGGGGCGCTTTGCTAAGCGGTGCGTAGGCTACGACGAAAATGTGCGCGTCACGATAATGGATCTTGCAGGGCAGATCGCGCTGATGAAAGACGCCGTCGCAGGCACGCAGGGCGCTGAGCGTATAGAGGGGCTTGCGGCCGATCTGCTAGATCCTGCTACGCGCTTTCCGCGCGGCTTTGACGCGATCTGGCTAAGTCAGTTTTTGGACTGCTTTGCAGAGGAGAAGATCGTAAGTATCCTCTCGCGCGCGGCGGAGTCGATGAGCGAGCAGGCGCGGCTTTATATTTTGGAGCCGTTTTGGGACAGGCAGCGCTACGAAACCGCCGCGTATAGCATGACGCAGATCAGCGTATATTTCGCCGCGATGGCCAACGG
>CAJPSJ010000272.1 GCA_905373295.1 uncultured Campylobacter sp.
GATTTTTAAATTTTAAAATTCGGATGTTTTATCCTCGTTGCTTTCGGGGCTTGCTAAGAATTTCAGATTTGATATTTAGCTTGTTGCAGGAAGTCAAAACGAATAAAGCGCTCGTCGTCGTTAAAATGCTCCGCAAGGCAACGCATCTTAGTGGGCGCTGCGGAATACCAAAGATTTACGAGCCGTTTTGGCGCGGCTCGAAACAGCGCCTCATCAATATGATGAATTCGAGGCTCGGTTTAAGCGTTATTTTATCGCGATTTGAAATAGCCGGGCTCATAGATAGAGCAAATTCGCGTCTCAGTTTGCCGCTCTGCCTATGAAATTTGCTGCCAAAAACATCTCGCAAGATTGCCTTGGATTTTAATCCTTAGTAACGATTGCGCCGTTTTTTATTTCGTGCACATGGGCATTTCTGTGCAGCTCTTTACCGCTATCTAAAGTATAATAGTGCGTTGTTACTGTGCAGCGTAAATCGGCGTCGATGACGAACTCCTGCTTGGCGCGCATTGGTGGCTTGCTTTTACCGCAGTGCACGTAATCGGCGTAAATTTCGCGACAATCGCTTATACGAAATGCGTCGTTTAAAAGGCACATAAAAACATATTCGTGCCCGTGCTTGCTATCTTGAAAATCCCTCAGATAAAGCCTTAGCAGAATTGTTTTGGCGCTCTTTTCGGGCAAACGACAAGCCCTTATCTCCCTGATCCTCTTCCAATACGCGCTTAGATTGTCGATTAAAAAGTTCTCATTTGCGAACGAAAATAGCTCATTTTTATCAAGTAAATTTTTATCGATAGCCGCTAAGGGCGAAATTCCTCCCGGATAGCGAATCGGCAGTTGCGCGATCGGTAGATCGTCGTAAATATCTTTCATACTCTGATAAATCTCCGATCGCGTCGCATCGTCTCCCTTGGCTGCGGCATTTTCCATGCCGCATAGCGCAAGTAGGCACAGCAAAAATATCCACACCTGCTTCATAACATTCCTCCTTGTTTCGGTCGTGACCTCTTTACTTCTGATCATACTGCAAATTTTAAAGCCTTAATATGAAGAAAAAAGATCAAAAATTAAAGTGCCGCTTTTACAGCCATCCTTAGCCATCTTTTTCTATTTTGCCCTTGCTTTTGGGTTAATTTAATCCGAGTCCTCTTGTTCTTGTGTGAAACGGACGATGCGCGACTATTCGCCTTCCGTAGCCTTTTCGGTGAAGCTAACAATGTGCGGAGCTGCGATGCGCGCATAATCCTGCGCGTTTAGGATGATCGAGTGATCGAGCAGGCCCGCGTTGAAAGCAATCTCTTCAAAGCGTCCGAATAGCGACGGATCAGCGATTAGCAGCAGCTTGTCGTGGAAGCTAAACGGCGGTACCGAGCCAATGACGCAGTCCGTGAGATCGCCCACTTCGTCGGGACTTACGAGCGATGCTTTCGTGCCGCCTAGCCCCTCTGCCAGGCGCTTTAAATCGGTTTTATGATCGGCTGCGAAGACCGCTAGGACGTAGATCCTGCCGTTTCTGCCCGCGGGTTTGTCGCTAGGAAGCTTCAGCTGCTGCGGTACGTTTGCACAGATTTGATCGGCGGTTAAAGCTAAATTTCCCGCGCAGGCGCCGTTTTCGCAGCCTTGAGCGCTCGCAATGGCGGAAGCGTCGGAGTTTTGCGCGTCATCGACGTTTGCTAAATTTAAATTTTGCGCGAAAGAAATTTGCCTGTCCTTAAAGCCCTTGATCGTGCAAACTAGCGCCTTTGCGCCTTGTCCCAGCTGCGTGCCTCGGGCTTTGGCGACCTCGGCGGAGGTGCCCGCGCTTTCGTGAGCTATTACGCGGAAGCGCGCGCCCTGCTGCGTCAAAAGCTCTTTTAGGCTTTCAAAAATTCTCTCTGACATTCTTTCTCCTTATTTTTGCGAAATTATACTGAAATTTTAACCAAACGACCCATCGATGCCGAAATTCCATTCTTCGCCGTAGAAAATTTGTCTTGCGTCGTAAAATTTATCTCACCTGCGCGCAAACCCATTGCGCGATGAAAAATCTATTGCGCGGCGGAAATTCCGCCACGCATAAGCTCAGTCCGCCCTGCTTCTTGCGAAATTATTTCATTTTACGGATTTTAGGCTTTTTGCTCTCTATAAGTTCGTAAATTCTAAGCTCGACCTTGACGTCTTTGGGCGCTAAAATTCTAATTTCGCCCGGAGTGTAGAAAAAAGGCGCTCCAAGCTCATAATAGACCCATTTTTTTTGCTTCTCGGTTTTGCACAGCATCAGCGTTTGAGCAAGCTCGTTGCCGCCGCTAAACTCGTAATAAAGCCCATCCGAGCCTTCTTTTTGCTCTATTTTGCCGCCGATCAGATGTGCGTCGTTGCAGTCGGCTTCGATCTCTTTTGAAAAGACCGCTTCGACCTTAAACTGCTGCGGCGGCATCTTTGACGGCGTTAGCTCAAAAACGTTCAGCTGCTTTTGCGCCTCGCCGCCAAACAAGAACAGCGGTAATAGAAAAAATAAAACGCTTTTTCTCATTTTTTGCTCCTTAAAAAGATATTTTTATTCAAAATTCTAGCAAAATTTTTACTCATTAAACTGAAATTTCAATCGACTTTGTTTTTATCTGTAGCAGATAATATTTTTTAGCGCCTCTGCCTCCGTTTTTAACGCCTCGTTATCGGTTTTTTGTGCGGCGCTCTTTTTGTTTGCTAAATTTTTACTAGAGCTTTGCGGCGACGGCTTTTCCCGTGAGTTTAAA
>CAJPSJ010000273.1 GCA_905373295.1 uncultured Campylobacter sp.
CTTTGAAAGTTTTTAACTTATCTTGAGCCTAAAATTTATACAAAATTCTACGATTTGGAATTTTGATAAAATTTCTGTGGCTACCAGCTTCCGCTAGCACCGCCTCCACCGAAACTTCCGCCGCCCCCACTAAAACCGCCTCCGCTAAAACCGCCACTTCCTTTAAATCCGCCAAAATCCCCAGATGAGCCGCCTCTCATGCGCGATGAGCGCGCGATTTCACTTATGATGTCTGCGCTCGAGATTATATCCTCGTCGCTTCTTCTGCGACGCGTCACGCGGCGGCTTAGTATCGCGAAAAGCAAGACCGCAAAAAGCACCATAAAGATCGCAAAGTCCTTGTTGCTCGGGTCCTGCTGCGCGTTGGCGTTAAGCGGATCAAATTTTATATCGCCGCCTTCGATCGTGCTAATGATCGCCGAAATCCCGCTAATGACGCCACTTTCGTAATCCCCCTGCCTAAAATAGGGCAGAATTTTATTGCTGATGATGCGTTTGGCGCGCATATCGGTTAGCACGCCCTCTAGCCCGTATCCGACCTCGATACGCACTTTATGCTCGTGTGGAGCAACAAGCAGCAGTACGCCGTTGTCGCGCCCTTTTTGCCCGATACCAAGAGTGCGTGCCTGCTCTACGCCGATTTCCTCGATAGAGTAATCTCCGAGCGATTTTAGGCTTACGAGCATGATCTGGTTTGTGGAATTTTTATCGAAAGTCGTTAAAATTTCATTCAGACTATCTCTCGCGACTGGGCGTAAAATGCCAGCCTCATCAATTACGGCGGTGCCGTTTGGATGGGCTAGATACTCGCTGGGAGCGGCAACGCTTATTACAAATAGCGCCATTATGGCAAAAGCAAATCTCCAAGCCACTCTCATTGCAGCTCCACCAATGTCTCTTCTATCTCGTTATTTTCGCTATCTTTAGGCACTCGCATGGCTAGCTTGCACAGCGCGTCCATCGCCTTTAAAACAGCAGGCTCAAGGCCTTGCGCGCTGGGGTTAAATTCCGTCGTGATACGTTCAAACTCACCCTTAGAGATAAACTCCGCCGCTTGCGCGCCGCAGATGATATGAGCGCAGCGCTCGCGGACGCAGACGCAAAACATTATCGCTTCTTTTACGCCGCCGTAGCGCTCGTAAAATTTTAGCATCGCAAACTCGCCCGAGAGCCGAAGTCTGCGAGATTTAAGCGTGATTATAGTTAAAAGCGTGGGGCATTTAGCTAGCAGAGCTTTAATCGCTATGAAGCTAAGCGCTACGATCTGCAGTAGCTCAGCTTTGCTTATTTGCGGCACGAAGCACAGAATGATGCCAATCACAAACGCCGTCACTGCCGCCGCGCTATAGCTAGCTTCGCAGTCCTCGCTTGCTTCGCGCGCGACCACGCAGACGATCTGCGCACCGCTTGTAGCTTCGGCTTTCGTGATTAGCTCGTGGATCTTTTGCTTGCACTGCTCGCTTAGCATTTGCCGCCTTTAGCGTTATTTAAACGAGACGCTAGGGGCTTTTTGGCTTGAGCTATCAGCGCTAAAGCTAGGTTTGGCGCCGCCTAGTCCTACTATGCGCGCGATGATGTTTGTAGGAAAGGTCCTAATTAGCTTGTTGTATTCCTGCACCGAGGCGATGTAGTCCTTGCGCGCTACGGCGATGCGGTTTTCCGTGCCTTCGAGCTGATTTTGCAGCTCGGCGAAATTCTGATTTGCCTTAAGATCCGGGTAGCGCTCGACTACCAGCATTAAGCGCGATAGGGCTGAGCTAAGCTCGCCTTGAGCGCCGTTAAATTTCGCAAACGCTTCCGGATCTTGCGCTAAACTTTCTGCATTGATATTGACAGCGGTTGCCTTAGCGCGGGCATTTATGACGCCTTCTAAGGTATCTTTTTCATGGCTTGCGTAGCCCTTGACGGTTTCTACGAAATTTGGAATCAAATCGGCGCGGCGCTGATATTGATTTTGCACCTGGCTCCACGCGGACTTAACTTCTTCATCTTTGCTTACGAGTTTATTGTAAACAGGCACTGCAAATATCGCAAACGCGATCGCCGAAATCACTAAGACGATTAGAGCTTTGATTAAGATATGAAGCCCTCCTTTTTGGCGCGGATACTCTTCTCCACCAAAGCTCTTGCCTCGCGCGGATAAGCCTTTATCGTCGTAACCTATACGCTCGTTATTTTCTCCTTGCAGCTCTTTCATTGAAATCTCCTTGGGATGTTGGAATTTAATTTGACTAAAATTTCATATTCGATCGTGCCAAAGCGCTTTGCCCAAATCCGCGCATCGTCCAGCACGCAGATGCGCTCGCCGCCGAATTCCGCGCAGAAACTATCCATCGACATTTTTCCGAGCATTTTTTGCCCGTTTGCAAGCGCTAGCTCGCCCTCGCCGTCGTAGCGAAATAGCCCATCTGCGTAGCCCAGATCGTATGTGCCGATTCTCATATCGCGTGGCGCTTCAAATTTCGCGCCGTAGCCGACGCGCCGGCCCTTTTTTAGCACGCGCGAGCTGATCAGATCGGCATAGAGCTTAAGCACGGGACGCAAGCCTAAACTTTCGTCAAACTGCGCGTAGCCGAACTGCGCCATGCCTACGCGCACATACTCATCCTCAAAGCCCGCTCTGCGCTCGATCGCTGCGGAGTTGCTCGAATGAAATTTTAAATTTTCAAAGCCCGCGGCGGCGGCTTTTTGTCCCGCGATACGCTTAAATTCTATGAAATTTTGCCTCTGC
>CAJPSJ010000274.1 GCA_905373295.1 uncultured Campylobacter sp.
TTAAAAGGAGATAAAAATGGAAAGCCAGATCAAAAATTTTCTGCAAAATTGCGAGCAGATCGTTAAATCACAAGCAAAGCAATACGAAAACCGTAGCCCTTTCGCAACCAAAATTCCACCCGTTTTTATACTGCCTTATGATGAATTTGAGCAAAAATTCGGCTCAAATTTACATTTGGATAGTAGTTCCTGCGTGCTGGTGTTTGACGGCGATCTTAGCCTATCGGGAGGCACGATAAATGCCGCTTGGCTTAAGGATAAATTTAACGAAGCGGGCGGCAAAAATAACGCACGAGCGATGTTTGTTAACGGAAATTTATCTATCAGCGGCGATATCATCGATGATGATTATCTGTTTTTGCAAGTCGCCAAAGATACGGCGTGTGATTATCTGCATTCGCAGGACGGTGTTATTGCAATCGGCGGCAATCTAACGGCGCTTTGGGGCATAAGCGGCGAATACAACGACGGAATGTTGCAGGTTTTTGGAAAAACGCAAGCGCCGTATATCGTCTCAAACGACCACGCAATGCCTGATCATAGCGCTAGCGAATGCGTCTATATCCTAGACGGACGGATCGGTCAAAGCTACCTGGGCGCGCTTGATGGTTGGGATTTTTTTGAAAATTGCGAGCTGATGTTTAAAGATGGAATTTGCGTAGATGAGCATCAGATCGATATTTCCGCCTTTTTTAAATTCGTAAAAAAGGGCGCTAATCCGTTAGTGGATTTTAAAACTTTTGAAGCTAGAAAAGCCGCCTGGGACGAAGAAAATAAAGAGCAGGAGCCCGAATACGCAGGCGATTTGCCTAAAAATTCCGAGACTATCGCCGAGACGATATATTTAGAAAATTTCAGCGGCAGCGATGAGGAGCTATACGAGTATATGGCGAGCGAATTCGGGGCCATAGAAAAAATAGACGATGAAGGCGAAAAATATGCTTATGGCGGCAGGGCCTTCGAGCTATCTATCGTCGCGGCGAGAATGGCGGAAAATTGGCGGCTGATTACGCAGCGTTACTCTACGCGGCAGATAGACGAGCTACGCAAAATCATCATTAAGAGCGCGACGAATTTAGCCGATTATTTTTTAAAAATCGGCGATAAAAAACAGCTTGCGTTCATCTATAAATTTTTAAACGATGATGCGGTAAGCATCGAAAAAGACGAGCCGTTTTTATACGAAACGCTGGTGCGCGCGGGCTTAGAGCTGCAGGATTACGATAACGCTTACGCGTTAGCGTCCGTCATCGATAAAAAGTCCGAATTTTTGCCGCAGGAGAAGGCAAAAAGCATCGCGGACGTGATTAAAAGCGAAGGATACCGGGCTTGGCTGGCAAAACAGTAAGCTCCGAAAGCAAAATTTTAAATTTTTCTAAAATATAAAAATCAAAAGAGGCGTTTATAAAATTTCAATCTAAATTTTTCGCGCCATAAAGCCGAACGTCTGCCGTAAAGCGGGCTTAAGCAAGGCGTCAAAATTTTAAAATTCCGTCAAATTTAAGTGCGTAAATTTAAACCCGCATTTGCGGGCTAAAATTTTACGGAAAATTCTTATCTTTGCTGCTGCACAGCTCGTTTAAAAAGCACTCCTTGCAGTTTGGCTTGATCGCCTTACAGATGTAGCGGCCGAAAAGCACCATGCCTTGGTGCAGCTTGCCAAGATCCGTTTTAAAAGCCTCGCTCAGATCGCGCTCCGTAAGCTCGGGCGTCTTTGCGCGGCTCAGCCCCAGGCGATGCGCGACGCGAAAGACGTGCGTATCCACCGCCATCACGTTTGCGCCCGCACCCTCTAAAAGCACGACGTGAGCGGTCTTTTGCCCCACGCCCGCAAGAGATTTTAGCCCCGCTTCATCAAGCGGCACGACGCCGTCAAAGTCGCGAACCACCGCCTGCGCCATTTTGATTAAATTTACCGCTTTGTTGTTGTAGAAATTGCACGAGCTAATTAGCAGCTTTACGCTTGCCAGATTGGCCTTTGCGAGCTCCTCAACGCTAGGAAATTCCGCAAAAAAGCGCGGCGTGATCAAATTTACCCGCTTGTCGGTACACTGCGCGCTAAGTATCACGCAGACCAAAAGCTGATAGTTGTCTTTAAATTTCAACTCGCTGCGCTCTTCTGCAAAGTTTTGCAGAATTCTCTTTTTTATCTCTAAAATATCTTTTTTACTTCTCATTTGCATTTCCTCAAGGCGGAATTCTACCCTAAAATTCTAAAGTACAGTTTGATTGTTAACAACTTTGAGTTATAATCGCCGTTAAAATTTTTTTAAGGAATTATGATGAAAAAAGTTTTATTTACAGCACTTAGTTTGGCTGCCGCTATCAGCCTTAACGCTACCGTTTACGCTACCGTAAATGGCAAAGACGTAACCGAAAAGGAGCTTGCTCCGCTACTTCAAGGCATAGGCAATGTAGATATCGCCGCTCTTAATGCCGATCAAAAAAAGGAGCTTATCGATAAAGGCATCGATCTGATGCTGCTAACGGATGAAGCTAAAAAATCGGGCGTTATGGACGAAGACGTTTATAAAAAAGAGCTTGAAATCGTAAAAGATAACTTAGCGCTTCGTGTATGGCAGGCTAAAGAAGCCAGCAAAATAAATATTGACGATAAAGAAATAGCCGATTTTTATAACAAAAACAAAGCGCGCTTTACTGAGCCTGCGAGAATCGCTTTAGTAGTGATTTGACCATCTTTTATCTTAGAGATCGCATCGGCAAAA
>CAJPSJ010000275.1 GCA_905373295.1 uncultured Campylobacter sp.
TCTTGGGGCGGGAAGGGGAGCGACCTCGCAATTCAAGCTCCCTTCCCGCCCCAAGAAACAGAAAATACGGCATAAATTTCAAAAGCCGTGGATTCGGCGATAAAATTTTGAAATTTTATCTCTTAAAATATAATAAGTGTAGCATGCTTAGTAAGAGATGCGGCGTAAAATTTGAAATTCTGCAACGAAAACGGCGTCTATGCAATGCTCGCTCTGCATCCGCGTCGCAAATTTTAAATTTAGGATAAAATTTTTTAATGGCTAGCCCCGCGCAAAATAGAAAAATCCCCGCATAGATCGCTAAAAACGGCGCGATTATCGCATAGTGAATGATGAACTCGAAGAAATTGTAGATTATGTGCTTGCTTTTGGGCTCTTTAAATTTTAATTCTAGCGGCTCGTTCGAATCAAACGGCGTGTTGGAGCGCAAAATGTACCTCGGACTAAAGATCCAGCGCACGAAATCTATTCTATTGCGCTGCATATAGTCTTTGCCGATGCCCAATACGCCGTTTATATAGCATACAAAACCAAAGCCGCCGAAAAACAAAATGAGCCCGATGTCGATCAGCTTATCCGCCATAGCGATCTTTCCTTTGCTTTTTAAATTTAGAAATTTAGCCCGCCGTATTTGCTCTCGCCGTTTGCCTATTGAAATTCTAATTTCGCGGGATTGCATTCTTTGTCGGCTTTGCAATCTTGCAATTTTTTGATGATTTTATTGAAATGTTCTTTATCGTGCGCCAAATCTCGCGTCATCGTCATATATTTTATTACCTCGTTTATATCTAAAGAGTAATAAAAATGGGTTATTGCACAGAGCAAACAAGAATCTCCTATCTTGCCTACCTCGCAAGCTCTTATTAATCGTTTTAATCCAGTTTCAATCTTATTGGTTTTAATTAAAATTTCGCCGGATAAACTGCACGCCAAAAAATTTTCAATTTGATCCTTTTCAAAACAGTGCCTATCTGCGATACTTAATAAATTCTGACAAGTACTATATTTTCCCTCGCCGAAACCACACTCCCTTATAAGTTGTGAAATTTCTAGTGAATAAATTTTGTCACAATCATCATAAATATGAGAAGTAACACAGCGACCGACCGCATTCGCGTATTCTTTTGCGGAAAGTTTCAAAAACCCGTCGCTTAAAATTTTAATTCCCGTAGAATTTTGTCCTTGCGACGCGCTCGGCTCTGTATCTTGCATCGCAAAAGCAGCCCCGCAAAGACCGAGCCAGAGCGCAAACGCTAAAAAGACCTTTTTCATTTTCTCTCCTTCGTATCGGCGCTTAGAATTTTAAATTTAACTCAAAACGAAATATGCATGCTTAGCGCGATTATGCAAAGCAGTAGCGCCAGCGGCACGTATAAAAAGCGCCCCGTGTTGTACCAAAACGCGCCGTACCGCTTGGATGCGCCCGAATTTACTTCGTCCAGAATTTCATCTTTTTTGATCACCCAAAACCACGAAACCGCGCCGATGACCGCGCCGATCGGGATGATGTAGATCGAGACGAAGTCCATCCACGGCCCCCATTTGACGATCGCTTCCATATTTACGCCCACGCCGAAGCAGATCACGCACAAAAGCACGAGCGTGCAGGTGCGGTTTAGGCGCGGAAATTTATGCATCAAGGACTCGGCGACGACTTCAAACATATTTTGAAGCGATGAAATTCCGCCGAAGATCACCGCCGTAAAGAGGATGATCGCGAAAATTTGCCCGCCGATCATATCTTGTAAAATTTTAGGCAGCGTCACAAAAAGCAGCCCCGGACCCGCGGCGGGATCGGTGTGATACGCAAAGACCGCAGGAATCATCACTAGCGCGGCCACCATCGCCGCAAGCGTATCGAAAAACGCCGTATTTTTCGCAGCCGAGACGACGTCTTCGTTTTTAGGCAGATACGCGCCGTAGACGATCATACCCGAGCCCGTGATCGAAAGCGAGAAAAACGCCTGTCCCATCGCAGAGATCCACACCATCGGATCGCTGAGCTTGCCGAAATCGGGCGTGAATAGAAATTTATACCCCGCGCCCGAGCCCGGTAGCATGGCGACCTTGACCGCAAGTACAGCAAAAAGGATGAAAAATAGCGGCATCATGATTTTGTTGGTTTTTTCGATACTGTGCGCGCCGAAAAACAGCGTAAAAAGCGTGCCTGCAACGACGATGAAGTGAAACGGCACGACCGAATAGGGCGTTAGCGCGAAGGATTCGAACCAGGTGTTCGTATCCACGCTCATCAGCGAGCCGTCTATGGCCTGCGCTAGGGCTTTGAGCACGTATGAGATGATGACTGCGTAGCCGATGGCGATACACAGCGAGCCCGCAAGCGGCAGCCAGCCGATGATCTTGCCGACGGCGCCGAGCCCGCGACTTTTCCACGCGTATTCGTAAGAGCCCAAAGTGCCAGTTCTGGCGCGGCGTCCGATGGCGTACTCGGCGCTAAGCCCCACGTAGGAAAACAGCGCGATAAAAAATAGATAGATCAGCAAAAACGCGCCGCCGCCGTTCGTGCCGAGTTTGTAGGGGAAGCCCCAAACGTTTGCCATACCCACGGCAGAGCCCACACAGGCGATGATGAAAGCCCAGCGCGACGAGAAACTTCGTTTATTCATTTGCATACCCCTATTTAAATTTGCGTTATGGTAGCAAAAAAGTATTTAAATTTTATTTATTTTGCGTAGAATTTGGACTGCAAAGCGGT
>CAJPSJ010000276.1 GCA_905373295.1 uncultured Campylobacter sp.
TTCGTGCTGCGCCACAGCTGCTCGGGCGCGGCGAAATTCGTCGCGGCCAACTGCGACGCATCGATCGTAAATGCGGGCGACGGGCTGAACGAGCACCCGAGCCAGGCGCTACTGGATCTTTTTACGATCAGCGAGCACAAGGGCAGGATCGAGAATTTAAACGTCGCGATCATTGGCGATATATTTCGCTCGCGCGTAGCCAGAAGCGACATCTGGGCGATGAAAAAGCTCGGCATAAACGTGCGGCTCTTCGGCCCTCCGATGATGCTGCGCGACTGCGACGCGTTCGGCTGCCCGATATGCAAAAGCGTAGAGGAGGCGATCGAGGGCGCCGACGTCATCATCATGCTTAGAATTCAGCTTGAGCGGCAAGACGGCGAGCCGAGCTTCCCGAGCGTGCGCGAATACTCGAAATTTTTCGGACTTACCGCGAGGCGCATGCAAGCTGCGAAAGAGGGCGTCATGATAATGCACCCGGGCCCGATCAATCGCGGCGTGGAGATCAACTCCGACGTGGCGGACGATCCGCGCTATAGCTGCGTTTTAGATCAGGTAGAAAACGGCGAGGCGATGCGAATGGCGATACTTCATACGATAAATTTAAACAGGAGCGCACGATGAAAATTTTAATAAAAAACGGCACGATCGTTAATCATAACGGCAGTGAGGAAGCAAACGTCCTGATCGAAGGCGATAAAATTTCAAAAATCACGCGCGAGTGTCCCGCCGCAGACCGCGTCATAGACGCTGCGGGTAAGCTCGTGATGCCGGGGCTCATCGATATGCATGTGCATTTTAGAGACCCCGGGCTCGAATATAAAGACGACGTCATCAGCGGCAGCGAAACTGCGGTCGCAGGCGGCGTGACGACCTGCCTCCCGATGGCAAATACTAGGCCCGTAAACGACAACTCCAGCATCACGCGCGCGATGATTGCCAAGGCCAAGGGGCGCGGGCTTATCGATCTATTGCCGATAGGCGCGATCTCGCAGGATTGCAAGGGCGCAAAGATCGTCGAGATGGGCGATATGCTGGAAGCCGGCTGCGTGGCCTTCAGCGACGACGGGCTGCCCGTGACCGACAGCTCCGTGATGCGACAGGCGCTCGAATACTCCGCGCACTTCGGCTCATTCGTGATAAATCACAGCGAGGATTGCTCGCTTTGCCACGGCGGCGTGATGAACGAGGGCAAGATAAGCGCGATCCTCGGTCTAAAGGGGATGGCGAGCGAAAAAGAGGAGATCATGATCGCGCGCGATCTGCTGCTTGCCAAAAAGACGGGCGGGCACATCCACATCGCGCACGTAAGCTCGGCGTGGTCGCTAAAGCTCATAAAGCAGGCTAAGCGCGAGGGCATCCGCGTCACCTGCGAGGCTACGCCGCATCACTTCACCTTTGACGAGCGCGAGCTGATGGGATACGATACGAATTTTAAAATGTCGCCGCCACTTCGCACCCAAAGCGACGTGCAGGCGATCAGAGAGGCGCTTAAAAGCGGTCTAATCGACGCCATCGTGACCGATCACGCGCCGCACAACACCGACGATAAATTCGTCGAATTCGACCATGCGCCGTTTGGAATTTTAGGGCTTCAAACCCTCGTGCCGCTTACGTTGCGACTCGTAAAGCAGGGCGTCATCAGCCTTGAAGACATGGTGCGGCTGTGCTCGTTTAACCCGGCTAAAATTCTAAATTTAAAGGACAAGGGCGAGATCAAAGAGGGCTTTTTGGCCGACGTCGCGATCATCGATCCGCAGATTTCCTACGTTTACGACGAGGCGCTAAATAAGTCCAAATCGCGCAATTCGCCGCTTTTCGGCAAGCAATTAACTGGCGCTGCGGTTTGCACGATCAAAAGCGGTCGCGTGGTCTATGAGTTTCCAAACGTCGTAGCGTAGGGCGCTTGCGGCATAGAGCTTGCGAGCGGCGGCTTGCGGAGGAGAGGCATTTGTAGCATAAATGGTGCTATTACTTAATTTTAAATTTAGCTAGTTTGGACGCAACGGCTTGCTTTTAAAATTTTGCGGTGCGATCGGTTTATTTTAAATTTGGCGGCAGCGTAGGCGCGGCGACTTGTTTTTAAAATTTCATAGCGCGTTTTGCTCGGTATCGGCGCGGCCCTTGATCTCGCAGCGTGACTGACCTGCTTAAATTTATCGGTAGCTCGGTGTGGTAACTTGCTTTTAAAATTTCATAGCGCGAGTGCGGTTGAAATTTTTTTAAAGCGGTTTGTCGTTTTTAAAGTGCGCGTAAATTTAACGCGCGTCGCCTTGCTTGTGCCGCTCGTAGATTTCGGCTTTGGAATTTTATCCGTGCCCGTGCGCGAGCTGCTCTAAATTTATAGCGGCACCTTTTTTGATACGGCAGCTGCTTTTAAATTTATGTTCGCGGCGGTTGAGAATTCTATCTTTGCGCAGATTTGTTTTTGCTTCACGCGCAAATTTTATCGTGATTAAATTTGTCGCTAAGGCGCAAAATTTTAAAATTTTGCCGCCGCTAGCTTTTGGCGCGGAGCATAAATAATCCGCCGCATGAACAGGAACGATCTAAATTTAAAGGATATCTATGAACGGCGAAATATATCTCTCGTGCGCGCTGTGCGTCGCGCTAAAATCAGCTCTGCGCGGCAATCCTAAGCCGCTGCCGCAAGATCAAAAATATATAAAATTTTTAAATTTTGAATTTGTAAAGGAGCA
>CAJPSJ010000277.1 GCA_905373295.1 uncultured Campylobacter sp.
CGTGGGCGGCAAAATTTATGCGTGGGTGCGCTACAAAAACAAAATTTATCGCGGCGAAGAGGGCGCTAAAATTCTTGCGGAGCGCCAAGAGGAAGGGATTCGCAAGCTAAAAGAAGCTCGCATGATCGTAAAGATCAATACGGTCGTAATGCCTGGCGTAAATATGGATCACGTCCCGCAAATCGCGAAAAAGGCCAAAGAGTGGCAGGCCGATATCATGAACTGCATGGCGATGATCCCCGTGCATGGCACCCCTTTTGCAAATATCAAATCGCCCTCAAACGAAGAAATTCGCAGCATGCGAAAGCTAATCGGCGGCTCCATTCACCAAATGACTCACTGCAGCAGATGCCGCGCCGATGCGTGCGGCAAGCTTTGCGAGAAATAAAGACCTGCTTTTGCAGGTCTTTATCCGGCGCAGGATACACACTCTCATAGCGCACAAAATTTTATGTAGAGATTTAAATTTAAAATTTGTCTAAATTTAGAACTAGTAGGCAGCCGATAAGCGGCTTTTTAGCGGCGGCGGTTTTTAGAAAATTTGCAACAATTTTTAAATAATATTATTTTGCTTTTATTTAACTTTTGGTATAATGTCCTCAAAATTAGGCATCTGAAAAAACCGTATAACGGTAAAATAAAGGAGACATCATGGAAAAAGTTTCAAGACGTGATCTGCTCAAAATGAGCCTAGTTGGCGCGGGTGCTTTAGCGCTCGGCTCCGTAAACGCAAACGCTGCGGTAAACTCTAAAGACGTCAAATTTGACGAGGAGTGGGACGTAGTTATCGTGGGTTCCGGTTTTGCAGGACTTGCAGCTGGTATCACCGCAGCCGAAAAGGGCAATAAAGTCCTAATCCTAGAAAAGATGGGACGCGTCGGCGGTAACTCCGTAATTAACGGCGGAATATTTGCCGTTCCAAACAGCGACAAACAAAAAGCCGAAGGCATCAAAGATAGCAACGAGCTATTTATCAAAGACTGCCTAAAAGCCGGCCGCGGACTAAACCACGTAGATCTCATCGACACCATCGCTACTCGCGCGCAAGACGCATATAAACTAACTCTAAAATGCGGCGCTAAATACATAGATAAAGTTACTCACGCAGGCGGACACAGCGTACCTAGATCGCTTCAAACCGCTAACGGTTCAGGCTCAGGTATCGTTCAGCCGATGGTAGAATACTTTAAAAATCTACAAGGCTGCGAGCTAAGACAAAGAGCTAAATTTGACGAATTCGTCCTAGGCGAAGATGGCGGCGTAGACGGCGTGATCATCAGAGAGGATTATAAATTTGATCCAAAGAGCCAAAAAGACGACGCCGAAAACACTACCGGAACTAAAAAGACTATAAAAGCTAAAAAAGGCGTAGTACTAGCTGCGGGCGGATTTTGCCGCGACGTATTCTTTAGACAGGTTCAAGATCCGTCTATCCTACCTACTACGGATAGCACCAACCACCCGGGCGCAACAGCCGGCGCTATGAAAGAGGCATTTAGAATCGGCGCAACTCCAGTGCAGCTAAGCTGGATACAGTTTGGTCCATGGGCATGCCCTGACGAAAAAGGCTTTGGCGTAGGCTCTATGTTTAACGTAAACGGAAGCTTCCGCTACGGTATCTCAGTAGATCCAAGAACCGGCAAACGCTATATGAACGAGCTAGCAGACCGCCGCACCCGCTCTCAAGCTATGTTTAAAGTAATCGACGCAAAAGCAGATATCTATCCGATCAACTTCTGCGATAGCGATGGCGTAAAAAATATGGTTATACCTGAGCACTACACTAAACCGTTAGAATCAGGGGTACTAAAGAAATTTGAAACTCTAGATGAGCTAGCTGCAGCTTATAAAATCCCTGCTGCAGAGCTAAAAAAGACTGTCGAGAGATACAATAGCTTCGTTAAATCAGGCAAAGACGAAGACTTTGGCAAACCGATGGATAAAACCACTACAAACGGCGTAGATATCTCCAAACCACCTTTCTACGCTATGCGCGGTACGCCAAAACTTCACCATACTATGGGCGGTATCGATATCAATACCAAAGCTCAGGTTATCTCGCTACAAACCGAGATGCCTATCCCAAGATTATTTGCCGCAGGCGAGATCACCGGCGGCGTACACGGAGCTAGCCGCTTAGGTAGCGTAGCGATTGCAGATTGTCTAACGTTTGGTATGATAGCCGGTGAGAATATAGGCTAATTTGCGGCGTCTTTCGGACGCTTTTTGCGGGTTTCGTTAAAATTTGACTCGATAGGCTACATGCCTTATCTTCGTCAAATTTTAACTTCAAAACCCCAAAAATCGCCTCGAAATACTCGCAAATCTTATTTCGTATCGCAGGTCAAATTTAAGATTAAAGTCTAGAATTCGGCTTGCGATACTTTTAAATTTAAAGCCGAATTTGCAGTTAAATTTGTAAATTTGACATCCGAAAGGAATTCGCATGAAACATAAAGCGTTTCTCGCCTTGTGCGCATCTATGCTATTATGCTCTTTTGCATTTAGCGCAGGCGCCCCAAGCGCAAAGATAACGTCTTTAGTCGATCTTAACGTCACCGACGAGCTGCGAGCCAAACACCCTTTAAAGCCTCACCACGAAAAGCTAAGCTTCACCTGTCTTGATTGTCACGAAGGACAAGGAAACGACGCTAGTAAATTTAAATCCATAG
>CAJPSJ010000278.1 GCA_905373295.1 uncultured Campylobacter sp.
AATTTATCGGTTTGCCACAAAGCTAAGCTTTGCGTAGTATCATACAGGATCGCGCGCCGTGCCGCTTCTGCGGCGTCACATACGCCGCGATCGATCAGCGGCGTAACGTGGCGGATCAGCGCTAGCGTAGTCATGATTTTGTCTCCTAAAATACGAGCCCGCTAAGAGCTTGCGTCGTTATGTTTCCGCTTCTACAGGATACTTGATGTTTAGATTTGCACTATTTATGCGAAATCTGCCATGGTTCTTACTCCGTAACCACGGCGAGCGCGAGGGTCTGCTTCAAAGCATGGATTTGCGGGCTATTTAAGCCTCTCATAACTTTCGCATGAGCTTTGCCATACCCTTTCATGCTCCGCTACCGAGCTCATAAATCTATCCTTGCCGCCTAGTTCGCAGGCCTTTTTGTAGTACTGCGCGGCTTTTGTATTATCTGCACCCTCGTAAAGACGCGCTAAATTTAAGCACGCAAGCCAGCTGTCCGCGATATCCATATCGCAACCGCGCACATAGTAACCTACGCCCTTTATAGCGTCTTTACGCACACCTCTGCCTCCGATATACGCAGAGCCTGCGTTACTGCAGCCTATCGCGTGCCCGTCATCGCAGGCTTTGTCAAACAGCTCCGCCGCCTTCGCCTCATCGCGCGGCATCCCCTCCCCGCTTTGATACAAAATGCCTAAATTTACGCACGACTCCGCATCGCCGCCTTTGCAAGCTTTGACGTATAACGGCGCAGCCTTTAGCAGATCTTGCGGCACGCCCCAGCCGTAATTATAAACCTGCGCCAACGCCCCGCACGCCTTAATATCGCCCTTATCGCAGGATTTCGTAGCCCAGCTTATATCGTCTGCGGTGATTTCAAAATTTTCGGCTAGCGCGAAATTTGCAGCAAGCGTCGCGATAAGCACTAGAATTAAAATTTTATTTTTCATTTTCGTCCTTTTTGGTTTTTTTAGATCGCCCGCCAAGCCTAAGGCGCGGATTTATCGTTAAGGCGCAGTTTGATCGCTAGAGTTCGGGTTCGTTCTCGCCTGCTCTTTGCTTTTTAGAGCTTCGTAAATTTCATCGACGCCGCTTAGGTTTTGATCCAAAACCTCCCTCGCCTTTTTTAGAGTGCGTGCGCCAAAAATCCCGTCCTGCTTTACTCCGATGCTTTTTTGGATATATAAAATTTTATCCTTTTGCATCGCAGCGGAATTATTAGTCGCCCCAGAGACGGAATTTTCTAAGCCGCTAGAGCTTGCGCTCGTAGAATTTTCGTCCGCAGAATTTACGCCATCACTCGCGGAAGCAGAATTTTCGTCCTCAAAAAATGTAGGCATCCACCCTCGCAGCAGCCCTGCTGCACCGGTTTTCGGCACATAGCCCGTATTTGCCGCGCCTCCGTAGATTGCGCTAGCCAAAACGGCGCAGAGCAGAGCTTTACAAAAGCGAGCAAACGCCGCGCCGCCCCTGCCGCAGCGATATTCTCGTGGAATTTTACGAGCTTTTACGACGCACCGCACTGCGCTTGCCAGCCATAGCGCCACACCGCCTAACAGCCCCGCAGTAGCGATTGCCACGCCACATGCAAGTGCCCAAAAATAATGCTCCGCAAAGATCATCTCGAAGCAGCCCTCGCACGCCAGCGCAGCCGCTGCGATGAGCGCGCCTCCGCCTATGCACCACACCGCGCGGTCATAGCGTGGGCTTAGCACGCCAAGCGCCCCAGCCATCGCGCTGCCCAAATCACGAGCGCATTGCTGCGAAATAAAGCCCTTACAAACTCGCATAATCGCCGCGATGAAACTCTGCGCGTAATCCTCGCGCAAAGAACGCGGGGAAAAGAATTTCTTTAACCGGGCAAAGGGCGAAATTTTAGAATTTGACGCGGCAGGATCTCGCGTATTCGCGCGATTTTTAAATTTTACAGCGGCGAGGTTTTTGGAATTTGCAGAATTTATTGCGGCGGAGTCTATGGAATTTGCGGAATTTTCAGCACCCAAGGCGCTTAAATCTCTGTAATCCTGCTCGCCGCGTAATTCGCAAAGATCCTCCGCGGCGCGATCAGAAGTGTCGCTTAAGCCCTCTTGCGAGCCGGCAAAATTAGGTTCATTCTGCGCGCGAGCTTCGCTGCTTTGCTGCCTAGCCTCAAAATCGCTAGCAGAATTCTCTCCACCTCCCAAAAGATCCGCCCCTGCAAATTTTATGCCGCCACTCACTCCTCCTGCGAACCTGCCTTGCTCTCCGCGCAACCCCAGGCGATTATCTTCCGCGCCCATAGAATTTGTTGGAGCGCTCGCGAATTTCATGCCCGCAAATTTTACGCTCGCGCCGCCCTTGAGATTTTCTTTGCGAGAAGCGTCTTTTGCAAGGCTCAAAGCGTCGCGATCAGCCGCGCTGCGGGCAAAATTTGCAAAGTTAAAATGCCCATCCGCGCCGCGTAACTGCTCGAGATTTAGCGTCTCGCCGCGCAGCTTAGCACTAGCTAGGCGCATCGCCGCATCCAGCACAGGCTTTGCGCGAAACAGCGTAAAAAGGCTTTGCGCATCGTTCTGCCCTAGCCTAGCGGGTGCGCCGCGCACCGCCGCAAGCTCCGACGCAAAAAATTCGTCCAAAAAGTTAGGTCTTACGAATGTCACGCCGCCGAAGCACGCCGCATCGTAAGCCTTACCGCAGACGGCA
>CAJPSJ010000279.1 GCA_905373295.1 uncultured Campylobacter sp.
CGCAAACCGCGCCTTACGTAAACGGGCAGACGGATTTGCGTCTTGCGGTGCGGCAGATCGCAAAGGATCTGCTAAAATACGATCTTAGCGATGGGGAGCTTGATGCTTTGATGAGCTTTTTAGCTACACTTAAGGGCGAGATGACGGAGGCGCAGGATGAAAGATAAGATAATGTGGACTTGGATGGTGGGGATTATGATATTAGGCATAATCATCGCCGGGAATTATTTCTCGTCGCTAAGAGATGTAGCGAGATTTAGCACGATTTCGCGCGAGCTAGCTTTGATCGATAACGCCGATAACCGCTTAAATATATTATTTGATGCAAAGATCGCAAGAAGGGACTTTTCGATTGCAAATGCCGATATGCGCGGCATCTATCAGGTGCTGCAAGCTCTACAAAAAGACAAAATCATCGATAAAATCGGACTTAGCAGCGATGTGCGCGCGATCGGAAGCGCTTTTAGCGATAAAATTTCACTTTTGGACGAGCTTGGGGCTTTAAATTCGCAGAATTTAATCCTTTTTCAAAGTCTGCAGCAAAAATTTTTATCCAGTGGCGCAAATGCGCAAAGAGCAAATCTCTACTCTCAAATTTTAGGGCTTAATTATAAAAATCGCTCCGAGATCTCTGCTTTAAAAAGTGCGCTAGAAAGCGCAGATGCGTCAAGCCCCGACGAAGCTGCGTTTATAGGAATCGCACGGCAAATTTTAAGGAATTTCGAGCGGCAAAATATCATTGTAAGCGATAATCTCTCGTTGCTAAACGAGCGCTTCGCAAGCCTACGCGAGCGATTTTCTTACGCTAGCGAGGAATTCTACGGCTCGTTTATGCAAATGACGATGCTTTACACGGCTGTGTTTTTGTCGTTTTTACTGCTTACTTATATCATAAATTCCAATGCTTTGCGTAGTAAACGCGCTCTCGCGCCCTATCGCTCGCTATGCGAGGAGGCAGGCGAAGCGATAGTTTTAGCAGATCAGAGCTTTAAAATTTTATACGCTAATAAAAGCGTGCTTAGCTTAAGCGGCTACGAACAAAGCGAGCTGCAAGGGAGCGATCTTGGAGTTTTGATGCCCAAAGATAAAGGGATCGAACTTCCTGCGATGGTAAATAAAAGCGCCAAAGATACGCGCCTGCTTCGTAAAAACGGCGAACTAGCCGATGTGAGCCTAAGGCTAGCAAATATCGCCACCGCATCCAAGCCGCCGCTATATGCGCTTTACGCTCATGACATCGGCGAGCGCGAGATTATGAAGCTAGCTCTTGCGAGCGCGAAGGAGAGCTTAAACAATCAAGTCTATATCGATCATCTTACGGGCCAGGGCAACGAAGCGGCGCTATATGAGCTAATAAACGCCGAAAAAACGGGCGTAGCGATCTACATCACTATCGTAAATTTTGCAAATTTACGGCTTTTTTACAAGGCGGAGACGACGAATGAAATTCTGCGCTCCTTTGCGCGCACGCTTGCAATGTGTATCGAATCGCACGAGATCAAAGCTAGTATCTTTCGCATCCAATCGGATGAGTTTTGCCTATTTTACGAGGGACTAAATGTCGCGCGCGACGTGGAGATCATAAATAAATACTTCACCGACAAGGTCTTTAATCTCCATACGACCGAGGGCTTTGCCTCCGCGCCTTTAAATATCACGATGGGCGTGAGCGAGCGTGCAGACGTAGCGGGCGGCGCAAATAGGGTCTTTCAGGCGGTTATGGCGATGTATGAGGCGCAGAGCAAAAACGAGCACGTGGGCTTTTACTCGCGCCCAAATGCGATTGAGGAAAAATATCTTCAAAACCAGATTATGATCAACACCATTCAAAATGCGATCAAGAAAAATCAAGTCTTTGTGCTTGTTCAGCCCATATTTGATATCACCCACCGCGATCCTAGCGGTAACACCTACGGCACCGAGGGCGGTGATTATGTCCCCTTAGTATATGAAATTCTAATCCGCTTAATCGATCGTTCGGGCAAGACGCGCTGCCCGGGTGAGTTTATCGACATCGCAAAGCAAACCTCGCTTTACATCCCGCTAACTCAGGTCGTAATAAACGAAGCCTTTCGCTTGCTAGACCGCTTCGCAGGGACTTGCTTTAGCATAAATCTTTCATATTTTGACATCGCAAACGAAGGCATCAAGGAGCTTTTAGAGCGCAAGCTCGCATCCAGCCCAAATGCTTCAAATTTATTTATTGAAATTTTAGAAAGCGAGGAATTTGACGATTACGAGAGCCTACGCAGCTTCATCGCCGTAGCCAAAAACTACGGCTGCAAGGTCGCGATAGACGATTTTGGCAGCGGATACTCCAACTACTATAGAATTTTAACGCTTGATGTGGATTACATAAAGATCGATGGAGCGCTCATCAAAAATATCGCAAACGACAAAAACTCGCGCGCTATCGTCGAAACTATCGCTAACTTCGCGCGCAAGCAGGGCTACGAGCTCATCGCCGAATACGTAGAAAACCACGAAATTTCAATCATCTTAGAAGAGATGGGGATTAAATATATGCAAGGCTACTTCTACAGCAAACCGATGGAACCCTCGAGGATAAAATTCTAATCTCATCTTTGCAATAGATAGAGGTGTTTTTACACCCCCACTATTGACAAAGAACCCAAATTTATTATATAATTATAATCAAAT
>CAJPSJ010000280.1 GCA_905373295.1 uncultured Campylobacter sp.
GTAGCGCGGCATCGTATAATACCGCCTCATCATCGCCTTTTTGCTCGCCTGCGTAGCGCCCGACGCCGTGTTTCCGCACTCGCCGATACCGAGCTTCGAAGCGGGGAAGGTGCTTTGCAGATCGGTAAAAATTTCGCTCCAATCAGGCGCAAAGCCCTCGTTATCGTCCTCATAGTAACTTACGAAAAGATAATCTAGCCCCTCTTTCATATCCTGCGGCACGAATTTTCGCAGCCACTCGCGCATCTGCGTTTTCTGTACTCCGCTCGGCGTATAATACGCAGTAAGCGCCGTCTTGGCGCCCTTTTTGTGGATGAGCTCGAAGGCCGCGATCATCTTAGCGGTGATAAAATTCGCATCGTCCCCCAGCCAGCCTTCGCCATTTATTTCGTTGCCGATCTCCCAGATCGCGACGTAGGGCGCGAGCGCGGCGAAGGCGTCCGCGAACCTCTTTTCGTAGCTTTTCACGCTTTTGTACGAGCTCATCTCGTAGGAGTCCACGGGGCAGGCCATCACGTACGAAACCTCGCTAAGTCGCCTAAAAAGAGGCTCATACTCGCGTGGGCTAATTTCTTTTGACATAACGACGCGCACGGTCGGCTTTGCGGGTAGGGCTTGCAGGGCGCGCACGATGCTCTGTAGTTTCGCGCTCGAGGCGTCTTGCGCGTCTTCGTACCAGCTGTCGTCGATCGTAACGCCCCAGATGAAGTCGGATTTAGAATTTTGCTTTGAAATTTTATTTGGATTTTCGCCGTAAAGTACGCCGCAAAATAGCGCCTCGCAAAATAGCGCGAGAAATATGTGTTTGAAATAGATCACGGCTTGCTCCTTGATTTGAAATTTTAAAAATTTAGCTCTTTGCTGGTCTTTCCACAACCGATCAAGCAATCAAAATTTATCTCTTGCCTCTAAGATCATAAGAATAATACGAACGAGAAAAACCCTCTACGCTGAACATAGCAAAAGCATTAAGTGCAAGTGCCGCTAAGCTGAGCAGCACCGTAGCAGGCAGCGAAAAACGCGCCAAAAACGCATTTGCAATAGCTGCAAGTACAAGCGCGATAAAGCAATATGAAAATATCGCGACACCACTAGTGTCGGCAAGCTCCTGATAAAATCTATAAAAAAACAGAAACGATGCGATGAATCCCAATGCAAGTAGTATTTGAGCGATGATGCCGCCCGCTAAAAATATAAATAACAATACGCCTATAAATATTGCTGCAAAGGCAATGGCTACGTTGCGCAAAAGGCTGCGGCTTGCGGTAAGTTTAGAGATATTATAAATACTAAAGATAAAAAGCACGAATGCCGCTGCGCTTAGTAGCACTCCCAATCCGCCGTAAATTCCTAATAGCAATAGCACCAGTTCGGCTATAGCTTTTAAGGCGCAGGCCGCGATGAAGGTGTATTTGATGAGTGCTACTTCTTTTTCTTGAGGGTTTGAGGGTTGCTGGTCTTGAGTGTGCAGGTAGTCGTTTAGGTCCATGGTTGCTCCTTTAAAATTTAGCAAAAGTATATCTAAAAAACGAATAGGTAAAGATAAATTTCAAAATTTAGCGGCTCGCCGGCGGATATGTCGTATAAAGCAGGCGCCGCACAAAGGCGGGTAAATTTAATTAGGTAAATTTTAAAATTTAGATTGGAATTTCGGCGCTGACGCGGCGGGTAAAATTTTAAGCGGGCTGTAAATTTAAAAAAGATGTGAGATAAAATTTCGCGCAGATCTGCAAATTTAAAATCCGCAAATCCGCGCAAACTGCTACAAGCGGGACTCGTAGCGACGTAGTGTGTAAAGACGTTTAAGCATCTTTTTGCGAGCTGAAATTTTTTGCTTTTTGCGGACTTCCGTCATCGGCTCAAAAAATCGTCTCGCGCGAACCTCGGTAACGACTAGGTTACGATCGGTTTGCTTCTTAAAGCGTCTGTAAGCTTCGTCAAATGATTCGTTCGGATATACCTTTACTCCAGGCACTTTCCTCACCGCCTTTCAAAAAAATAAGTCGTGAGTTTAGCGAAAAATTCCTTAAATTTGCTTTTGAAGCGCTTTTTTATACTTCCACACGCTCTTGTTATTGCGAGTATCTATCATCGAAAGCTCTAAAAGTAGGCTTTCGCTTGCTTGTGTGGTAGAATTTTTAGCTGCAGAATTTAAACTTTTTGCTTTTTTAGATCCTGCTTTACCATCGTTTGTCGCAGCGGGGCTTTGCGGTAAAATTTTGCCTACCAAGATGTAATCTGGCGCGTAGATCGAGCCGCTTTCTACGGCGTGATAGCCACGGCTTACGCCATCGTTGCTAAATACGAGTTCGTCTTTGCTTGGAGCGTCTGTGACGACTGCTTTGCCTGAATGCAGCAGTGAAATTCTAATTTTTTTGCTCAAAAATTCCGCATCTAAGCCGTGCGCGTTCGTCCCGTCCAGTGGCTCAATACCGACGACGCTGAATCTGCCGCCTTTTTTGCCGACTATGCGCTTTGAGAGTAGATCGGCGATGCTTTCGCCTGCGATGCGCTCCAGATACGCGTTTGGATATCCTGCGTGATCTATGCCTCCGGTAAGCGCCGAATTATCCGTGCTTTTAGAGCCTTTAAGCGCAGCGCAGCCCGCTAAAAAGGCACACAGCAAGATCACTAAAAAACTTATTTTAAAAT
>CAJPSJ010000281.1 GCA_905373295.1 uncultured Campylobacter sp.
CGCTTGCGACTAGCAAGGGCTGCGTGATAAATATCTCGTCGTATTTCGCGAACCGAATGCTCGTGGGGCGCACCACGACGGCGTATTCGATCACCAAAGGCGCGCTAAATTCTTTTACCAAATCGCTTGCCTTCGAGGTCGGCAAACTCGGCGTGCGCGTTAATGCCATAGCGCCCGAAAGCGTTCTGACGCCGCAGTTTGAGCGAAATTTAAGCGCGCTTAGCCCGCAGGGGCGCGAGGCGTTTGAACAGATGGTGCAAAATATCTATCCGCTCGGCAAAATCGGCAGCGCGCAGGACATCGGCGATGCGGCGGTGTTTTTGGCTTCGGATGCGGCGAAATGGGTCAGTGGCGCGATATTTGCGATAGACGGCGGGCTTACGACGAATTAGCCGGACCGGGCGAAATTTTGGGCGCGGGTTTTGAAATATAAAATTTTGCAGCAGCGAATTCCGCCGCGAAAAATTTTACTCGTAGAATTCGCAGCGGCAAATTTGCAACGAAATTTAGCCACGTATAATTTTACGGCGACGAATACTGCGCGCGAAATTTCGCAACAACGAAAACGCAGAATTCCGCAAGCCGTGCGAATTACAACGCAAATTTTAAAATTTATATTGTAAAATTTTACGGCGCGCGGTTTGGGCGGAATCTCACGACGTAAAATTTCAAGCTGCGGCAAAATGGCGCCTGCGGGGCTAAAATTAAAAAGTGAAGCTAACGGCTGGCTTGAGATAATTAGAAATTAAACGAGATTGGAGAGGGTTTGAGGGTTTTGATTCTAGCGATTTTAGCGGTGTTTTTGCTCTCTTGCGCGGTGATATTTAACTCGTGTGCGGCTCCGCTGGCGCCCGCTGGTAACGCGCTTAGCGTATACGACATCTACTCCGTAGCGCGCGACCGCCGCAGCGTGAGCGAGGTCGCTAGCGACAAGCTCATCCAGACTAAAATCCAAAGCAAAATTCTATTTACAAAAGGCCTTAGCAGCTGGGATTTGGAGGTCGAATGCTTCTTGGGCGAGGTCTATCTCATCGGGCTTCTGGATAGCGAAGCGATGCGCACGCCGCTACTTGCTTTAGCTAGACAAACAGAAGGCGTGCGGCGCGTGCATACCTATCTGCGCATCAAAAAGCCCGAGTATCCGTGCAATTCGTTTGAAATTTTTACAAATTTAAAGAAAAATCTCTTTTCCGATACCGACGTTTCGGGCACTGCGGTGCGCGTGGCGATCGTGGGCTGCGACGTGGTGTTTAGCGGCGTAGTAACGGACATCGAGCATGAAAAGCACGCGATCTGGTACGCGACGCACGCGCCCGGGGTACAGGATGTGTATTCGTTCCTGCGCGTGGTGAAAGAGTAGGGGGCTTTGCGGTTAAATTTGATCGCTTCGGTACGGCAAATTTAACCGCTTACGGCGGGCTAAATTTGAGGATATGCCTGATTTATTTCAGCTCGTTTGCGGGGCGATCAGCGTGCATGAAATTAAAATTTTATCGGCGCGCAAGATAGCTGGGAATTTTAAAATTTGGCTCACGAGTGCGAGCATTAAGTAAATTTAAAGCCGCCTCAGACGATAATTTCGCAGATGAAATTTACGCCGCAAGCGCCCGCCGAAAAGTAGCGCCAGCGTGCCGATATAAAGCGTGCCCTGTTTAAATAGCGGCTAAATTAGAGGCGACGCGAGCGGGCAAAATTTAAAGGGCTGCGTTTTTAAAAGCGCTAAATTAAAAGTGAGCCGCCGAGCTAAACTTGAGCGTCGAGATGCACGCGTCGTAGGCAAAGACGCTTTAAATTTAAAATCGTGTTGCCGTTATCGGCGAAATTTCAGCGACATGACGCGAGCGCTCGCGCTAAAACATACGATCAAAATGCCTAAAAGGGCGCAAAATTCAGTAAATTTAAGGAGAGAAAATGAGCCAAAGCCAAAATTGTACGTACCAAACCGCGTGCGAGCTGCCTAACGTGAGGCTGATTAAGCACCCGTTGATCGAGCATAAGCTCACGATCCTGCGCGATCGGGAGACCGATCCGTTTCAGTTTCGCATGCTCGTCGACGAGATCAGCTACCTGATGATGTTTGAGGCGACGCGCGATCTGGCGCTGCGCGAGGTGAGCGTGCATACGCCCGTGGCGCAAACCAGCGCGTATAAGCTCGCCACAAAGATCATGATCTGCCCGATTTTGCGCGCCGCGCTGGGGATGCTGGATAGCGTATTTAAACTCATGCCGGACGCTAGCGTGGGATTTTTAGGCTTTCAGCGCGACGAAAAGACCGCACAGGCGGAGTTTTTTTACGCCAAACTGCCCGCAGACGCCGCAGAGCGCACCGCAATCATCATCGATCCGATGTTTGCGACCGGCGGCACGGCGATCGATGCGGTGAAATTTCTGCTGAAAAACGGCGTCAAAAAGATCAAATTTATCTCCATCATCGCAGCGCCCGAGGGGCTTCATAAATTTAGCGAGATCTACCCGCAGGTCGAGGTTTTTACCGCGGCGATCGACGAGAGACTAAACGAGCAAAAATATATCGTGCCGGGTCTCGGAGACGCGGGAGATAGGGTATTTAATACGCTGTGAAATTTGCGCGGCGAAGGACTTTGTGCTGCGCCAAATTTGCGCGATAGTATTTTATGCGGC
>CAJPSJ010000282.1 GCA_905373295.1 uncultured Campylobacter sp.
GCTCGCAGCTAAATTTAAGTAAACTTTTCAGCATAATCGCAGCAAAATTTTGAAAATATAAGGATTAAAATTAAAATTTTAAAAGGCTAATAGCCCGCATTTGCGATCGCTTCAGCTTGAGAGTGCGCTATGAGCGGATCGATGATCTCGTCGAACAAGCCGCCCGCCATGATCGCGTCTAGGCGGTAAAGCGTTAAATTTATGCGGTGGTCGCTGATGCGGTTTTGCGGATAGTTGTAGGTACGAATTCGCCCCGAGCGGTCGCCGGTACCTACCTGATCCTTGCGATCTTTGCGCTCTTTCTCTAAGCGCTCCTGCTCCTGCATATCGTAAAGGCGCGCCTTTAGCACCTTCATCGCCGCCTCTTTGTTTTTGTGCTGATCTTTGCCGTCTTGGTTGGTAACGACTAAACCGGTCGGGATGTGAGTGATGCGGACGGCGCTGTCGGTGGTATTTACGGACTGTCCACCGTGTCCGGAACTGCGCATAACGTCGATGCGAAGGTCATTTGGATTGATCTGTATCTCGCTATCCTCGATCTCCGGCATGACGGCGACGGTGATTGCAGAGGTATGCACCCTGCCCTGGCTCTCTGTTTCGGGGACGCGCTGCACGCGGTGAGTGCCACCTTCAAATTTCAGCCGCGAATACGCTCCCGCGCCCTTTACGAGCAAGATCGCTTCTTTGTAGCCGCCGACGCTGCCTTCGCTAGTGCTTACGATCTCGCATTTATAGCCGCGAAGATCGGCGTAGCGTAGATACGCGCCGAGTAGGTCGCCCGCAAACAGTGCCGCTTCATCGCCGCCCGTACCGGCGCGGATCTCAAGAAATATATTTTTATCGTCGTTGGGGTCTTTCGGAAGCAGTAAAATTTTGATTTTTTCTTCGAGCTGCGGCTTTTGTATCTCTAAGCTTTTAAGCTCCTCTTTGGCTAGCTCGCCGAGATCGGCATCGCTTAGCAGAGCTTTGTTTTCTTCGATCTGATTTAAAATTTTAAGATACTCGCTAGCCGCCTCTTTGATCGGCTCGATATTGCGCTGCTCCTTAGATAGCGCCGTCATATTGGCGATATCTGCGGTAACAGCGGGATCGCTAAGCATGCGCGAAAGCTCGTCGTAGCGATCCAAAAAAGGCTTTAGTTTATCGGCTAGCATTTAAATTTTATGCGTAAGGAGCGCTTACGCGGCGGTTTTTAAAGAATTTACGAGTTTGGCTAGGCGGCTTACTTTTCTGCTCGCGGTTTGTTTTTTCAAAAAGCCCCTGCTTACGAAGCTGTGGAAGCTTTCATTAGCCATTTTTAGAGCCTGAGTCGCTGCGTCTAGATCCTTGCTCTCAACCGCCTCTCTTACGGCTTTTGTGATATTTTTTACTCTGGTGCGATAAAATCTATTTCGCTCCGTTCTTTTTATGGTTTGTCTCGCGCGTTTTTCGGCGGATTTGTGATTTGCCATAACGTTCCTTTTCGGTTAAATTTGAACCTGCGATTATACGTAAAAAATATTTAATCGACGCTTAATTTAAATATAGTTTAAATTTATTAAGATTAAACTTTTTTTGGTAGAATTTCCCGATTTTTATATAAGGATTTGATAATGAAACTTTTCGGAACGGACGGCGTACGAGGCAAAGCGGGAGAATTTCTAACCGCCGAGCTTGCGATGCGCGTAGCGATGGCAGCGGGAATTTATTTTAGGAAAAATTCCGTTACGAATATGATCTTAGTCGGCAAAGATACCCGCAGAAGCGGCTATATGATAGAAACCGCGATCGTAGCAGGTCTTACCTCAGTGGGCTACAACGTCCGCCAGATCGGACCGATGCCTACTCCTGCGATTGCCTTTCTTACGGAGGATATGCGCTGCGACGCGGGCATTATGATAAGTGCAAGCCACAATCCATACTACGACAACGGCATTAAATTTTTCAACAGCGAAGGCTTTAAGCTAGATGAAAAAGAGGAAGCGCAGATCGAAAAAATTTATTTCAGCGACGAACTCATTGCCGAGGCGCGCACCAAAATGATGCAAATCGGCGCCGCAAAGCGCGTGGACGACGTCATCGGCAGATATATCGTGCATATTAAAAATTCCTTCCCGAAGCAAAAGACGCTGCACGGGCTTCGCGTCGTGCTTGATTGCGCAAACGGAGCAAGCTACAGGGTCGCGCCTACGGTATTTAACGAGCTGGGGGCCGAAACGATCGTCATCGGCGACGAACCTAACGGCAAAAATATTAACGATGCTTGCGGCGCACTAAGCCCGCAAGGTCTAGCCGGGGAAGTAAAGCGCCTGCGCGCCGACGTCGGCTTTGCTTTCGACGGGGATGCCGATAGGCTCGTAGTCGTGGATGAAAACGGCGAGATCATCCACGGCGACGCGCTGCTTGGAATTTTAGCAGTCTATTTGAAAGGAAAAAATCGCTTAGCAGGCAATAAAATGGTAGCCACAGTGATGAGTAATTCTGCGCTGGAGGATTTTTTAGCTAAACACGACATCGCGCTTCATCGCTGCAACGTAGGCGATAAATTTGTACTTGAGACGATGCACGAACTTGGTGCAAATTTCGGCGGCGAGCAGAGCGGGCACGTGATCTTTGGCGATTACGCCAAAACGGGCGACGGCATCGCAAGCGCGCT
>CAJPSJ010000283.1 GCA_905373295.1 uncultured Campylobacter sp.
GATCTCGTCGTTTGCGTCAGGGCCCTGTTTTGCCGCACCGGAGTTTTGCGCCGAGCTTGCGGGACGTTTTGCGCTTGCCGTAAAGCTAGGCACGCCGCTTGTCGCGCTATTCGCCTCACTCGGCGCAAAAGTCGTGTTGTCCGGCTCGCTATTTGGCGCAAAATTCGCGCTTTGGTTGGAATTTGACCTAAAATTCGGCGCGGAGCTTTGCGCGTTTAAATTAGGCGTCGAAGCGGAAGGATAGCCCTCGCCTTGATCCAGCGATCTGCCGACCTCTATGAGCTCGTCGATCTCGCGTAGATTTACCGCCTCCATCATCATAAAAATCATCATAGAAATTGCGTAGGTATTGTCCGGGCTGATGGCGAGCATGCTCTTAGCGCCCGCTAAAATACGGAAAAACCGCTCATACATCAGCAGGCTAAATTTCGCGTCGCGTCGCAGGAATTTATCTTTTAAATTTGCGATCATTTCGTCGATTATCGTCTCGGCATTGTAGTTTTCGACCTCTTTGATGATCTCGATCGCGCCCGCGCGATCCTGGCGCAGCACGACGTCTAAAATTTCGCCGATTTTAGCGGGATCTAGCAGGCCCAGCATATCGGCGATCGCCCGCTGCGTGATGCCTTCGCGGCTAAAGATAATCGCCTGATCGAGGAGCGTGAGCGTGTCTCGTAGTGAGCCCGAGCCGCTGCGCGCTAGAATTTCGAGCGCGCCCTCTTCGTAAGCGATGTTTTCGGTTTTTAAAATTTGCGCGAGGTGCGCTACGACAGCGCTTTTGGCGATCGGCTTAAAGCGAAAGTGCTGCGTGCGCGATAGAACCGTGACTGGAAGCTTGAGCGGATCAGTGGTCGCAAGGATAAATTTTACGTAGCTAGGCGGCTCCTCAAGCGTCTTTAAAAGCGCGTTGGAGGCCTCTTTGGTGAGCATATGCACCTCGTCGATGATGAAAATTTTAAAGCGCGCGCTTGCGGGGTGATACTTCGTCTGCTCGATAAGCTCGCGGATATCGTCGATTTTGCGGTGGCTGGCGGCGTCCATCTCGATGATGTCGATGTGGCGCCCCTCGTTTGCCATTACGCAGTTATCGCAGATCTCGCACGGCTTGCCGGTGGGGCCTTTATCGCATAAAAGCGCTTTAGCAAAAATCCTAGCCGTCGAGGTTTTGCCGCTGCCGCGAAGTCCGCTGAAAAGATATGCGTGGCTCAGCCTGCCCGAATCCAGCGCGTGTGCGAGGCTTTTGGCGACGGCGTCTTGACCGATGAGCTGCTCGAAGCTTTTGGGTCTGTATTTTAAAGCGAGTGCTTGCAAAATTTCTCCTTTGATTCTGCTAATGATACAAAAAAATCTATAAATTTTAAATTTAGTGCTACAATGCGCCCGAATTTCAGAAAAAGGATCAAAATGAAAAAATTTTTACTCGGTATCTTTGCGCTATTTTTTGTCGCTTGCTCGCAAACCAGCAGCGTCATCAGCCTAAATCCATATCTTTCTAAGGCCGATCAGACCGTAAGCGGCAAGTCGGTAAATATCAACGCGATCAACGATCAGCGTGAAAATCAGATGGTAATCGCCGTTATAAACGACAACGACGGCAAACTCGTCGATGAAGTGCTTTTAAAAAACAATCTCTCGGCGTGGTTCGATAAGGCTTTGCGCGCGGAGCTTGAGGCTCGCGGCGTAAGGATTGATCCTGCAAGCTCTAATATCGTAACCGTAAATATCAGAAGCATCTCGGCAGCGATCAACGGCTACTCGAAGGAAAATATGAGCGCAAGAGGCGAGGTTGCGATCGCGATCGTGCAGGGCAACAAAACCACCACCAAGCGCGTTTCGCAGGATCAGAGCCAATTTACCGCGCTTCGCACGGCTAGATCGCTTAATCCTTTTGTGCAAAGCTTGCTTGGCGACATCGTCAAAAAATCCGCCGATCAAATCATCTTGACGCTTTAGATGCGCTGCATAAATTGCGGCGCGTTTAGCCTGCGCACGATCTGCGCCGCCTGCGCCGCAAATTTAGCCGAATGCCGCCTAAGTATGCGGCAGGTGGAGGGCTTTAGCGTGTTTTACTACTACGGCTACTCCGAAATTCGCGAGCTCATACTTTCTAAACACCACGAATACGGCGCTGCGGTGCTTGCGCGCATAGCCTCTTTAAGCTTAGCGAAATTCCCGCTTCATCTGCAGCGCGAAATTTCTGTAAATCCGCAAAATTACGAAGCGTTTAAAACGGGCGGGATTTTTAAATTTAACGCCGTGCCGCTGGATGATGACGCTCGCAGCGGCTATTCGCACACGGCGATCTTAGCTCGCGCGCTAAAAAGCGAGCTTGTGGGGCCTAAATTTCACTGCCTGCGTGCGCAAAACCGCGTCAAATACAGCGGGCAGAGTTTGGAATTTCGCCTAAAACACAAGCGAAATTTTAAAATTTTAACCCCGCCGCAATTCCCCGTGATCCTAGTAGACGACATCATCACCTCCGGTCTTAGCATGCTGCAAGCGCGCGAGAGTTTGATCGATGGCGGCTTTATGCCCGTGTGCGGCTTGGTTTTAGCTAATGCAAAAGAATAATTCGCTATAATCGCGCTTTAAAATTTAAAAGGATATTTATGCAATCAAATATGTTTGAAAATC
>CAJPSJ010000284.1 GCA_905373295.1 uncultured Campylobacter sp.
CTTCTTACGTTTCTGCTCGCCCGTGCCTTCTATGATGCTTCGATACATATCGTCGTAAAATACCTTTGCAGGCAATTCGGGCTCTTGCGGCGATTCCAGCGAAATAAAAAATTTTAAGCTTTGCCTCAGGTCGGTTAAGTTTCGGCGGTTACTCGAACCGGTTTTGGCGGCACCATAGGCACTCTTTTTGCAAATATACCGTCCCGCCGCAGCCGGCAAGGACATCTGCGCGATATATGAGGTAAAAGAGGCATCGGAAGGCGGACGCGGGGCATTTTATCTGCGTTTTAAATTTTACTCTTTATGGCTTCAGGGGTCGCGCGCCGCTTTAAATCGATGCTTATCTTTTGACCATGCGTTCACATAAGAAAAGTGCGCTTTGTCGCGTAAATTTAAAAAGCGGCGCCCGAATTTAGCCGAGCGCCGCAACTGAAATTTAACCGATTCGCGTATTCAAACTAGCGGTGCCGCCTGGCGCATCTATCGGTTAAATTTGAGCGGGTGCGATCAATACTTAAACGAGCTTCCCGGCTCGATCAACTTAACCTTTTGCTTATAGTTCATCTTTAGCATCGCGGCGGGTCCTAGCACGGTCGCCTTTTCGCCCTCAAGCCAAAACGCCGTACCCTCCGGCATCGCATAAACGGTCGATTTTTGATTGGCGATCAAAAATTCCTCCAGCCTCTCCTCTCTGCTCTCGCCGTTGTGCCCCACGGGCTTGCCCGAGATGAAGTGTGGATTGATCTGGTGCGGGAAGATATTGAAGGTATTAAACGACTCAGGCTCGATGATCGGCATATCGTTCGTCGTCATCATCGTAGCGCCCGCGACGTTTGAGCCCGCGCTCCAGCCGATATACGGCGTGCCGTCCTCGACCATTTTGCTGATTAGCGCGATGAGCTCGTTTTCGTACATATCGTGCACGAGCTTGAAGGTGTTGCCGCCGCCTACGAATATGCAATCCGCGCTCGCGACTTCCTTCGCGGCGTTTTTAGCGTGGTGAACGCCGACGATATTTAAGTTTAAGCTCGCAAGCGCCTCTTTGACGCGCTTTTCATATTCGTCGTAGCTCCTACGTAGGCTCGCGTAAGGGATGAAAACGATCTTTTTGCCCGCAAGGTTGTTCTCCTGCGCAAATTTACCGATCCACGACACCGCGTGCGATAGATACTTCGTGTCTTTGTAGCCCGAGCTTGAGAGCAGCAGCGCTCTTTGCTTGCTATGATCGCGCTTAGAGAGCTTAAACGCCTTTTCGCTCGCAGCTAGTTCGCTCGTACCGAGCATCGCAGCGCCCGCCGCCAAAGCAGCTACCTTTAGTAGGTCTCGTCTTTGATTTTGCATCTTTTCTCCTTTAAATCAAAGTTGATATCTGTTTTGAAATTATATTCCTTTGCATATAAAGAGAGACTGAATATTCGGTTTAAATTTTGCTCGCCTAAAGGCCTCGGCAAGGTAAAATTTTAAAACTACCAAATTCCGAAATTCAGCGAGGCACCGCGTCGTAAAATTTTAAAAGCACGGCTAAATTTATGAAATTTACGCTTCGGCTTTCGGGGTATATGAGCCCGTATTGAAAAAATAGCATACCCCAAAAACTATTCCGCAAATCGGCGCTACGATTAAGGCGTACAAAAATATATGAGCTGCGGCGCCTTCCAATATCCCGGTAAAAATCAAGGTCGGATATAAAAGCAAAACTATACTGGCAAAATTTTCTATCGTAAAGACCAACAAACTATCTCCTTGATCCTTGATAAAAAGGTTGCTGTATCGCTTAGTCTTAGTGTATCTTAAAAAACAGATCGTCGCGCATATAGGCAAAACTATTATTGCGACATCACGAATATCTCTAAAAATTTTAGACGACGATTCTATACCTGTATTCGAAAAAAGCAAATCAAGAAAAAACATTAGCATTAGCGAGAAATAGATGGTTGTAGCCGCCGACGAATAATACCCTATAATCACGCGTCTGATAAATCTATGCCTATCGTATCGCTTTTTTAAATTTTCAGGGATAGCGGCAAATTTCTCGTCCAGCTCTTTTGTATCTGCTTGAAATTTTTCGTCCATGGCTCTCGCTCCTTTTAAAGCGCTAAATTTTAAAAATTATATCGAATTTAGCGCTGCAAAGCGACTAAATTTAGGTCTAAATTTAAATGCAAAAAAGTATAATCGCGCCATGGTTTTGACGCAAAATTTGATCTATGAAATTTTACCCTTGTGGAGGAGATCCCCGCGGGCAGGGTGGTATCATACGGACAGATCGCGCGCCTGATCGGACTGCCCGCTCACTCGCGGCTCGTGGGGCGCGTGCTCTCGCAAGCAGAGCTCTACGGCGACTACCCGTGCCACCGCGCCCTTTATCACGCGGGCGCTTTGGCGGCGAGCTTTGCGGCTCAGCGCGAACTGCTAGAGGCCGAAGGCGTGGAATTTAGAGGCGAGCGCGCCCGTATGAAAAAGCACCGCTGGGAGTGCTAAGGCCTAATCGCCGCAGACTGAAGCACGGAATTTGCGGATCGTTTGAAGCGCGAAATTTTGAATTGTCCGCGACATGGAATTTTAATTTATAAAATTTTTAGATCCGCGCAGGTTTAAGCGCGGTAGCGGCAGCGCTACCG
>CAJPSJ010000285.1 GCA_905373295.1 uncultured Campylobacter sp.
TCCGCTCGCCGCACCACACCAGCACGCGCAGCTCTATTTTCGGCGGCGGTAGTAGCGGCGCAAAGATCGGCGAGGTCGCGCTCGCAAACGGCGGCGAGCTGTTTTTCGACGAGCTGCCGCACTTCGGCAAGCAAATTTTAGAAAGCCTGCGTGAGCCTCTGGAAGACAATAGAATTTTGATTTCGCGCGTAAATTCCAAGGTCGAATACCAAACGAAATTTATCTTCGTCGCGGCGCAAAATCCCTGCCCGTGCGGAAATCTATTCTCCAAAAACCTCACCTGCACCTGCTCGTTAAACGACATCAGGCGCTACAAAAACACGATCTCCGCGCCGCTGCTCGATCGCATCGACATATACGTCGCGATGGATGAGACCGGCGCGGACGATAGAAGCGACGTTTGCAGCGAGGAGATGGCGGATGCGGTACTGCGGGCGTTTCGCGCGCAAAAGGCTCGCGGACAGAGCGAGCTAAACGCAAAGCTACGCGACGAAGAGACTGAAAAATTTTGCGTCTGCGAAAGCGCTGCGCGAGAGCTTTTGCAAACGGCGATTACCCGCTACGATCTTTCGCAGCGCGGCGTGAATAAAACGCTAAAGCTCGCGCGCACGATCGCCGATCTGGCAGGCGCCGAAATCATCGCCAAGGCGCATATTTTGGAGGCTCTTAGCTTTCGCATAAGGAGCGAAATTTGAAAAAAATTTTCTTTAGCACTGAGGAGCTCGACGCGCGAGCTAGTGCGAAATTTGGACTTGGCCAGCAAATTTTAATGGAGAACGCCGCAGGCAGGATCGAGCGCGAGATCAGAAAGCGGCTCAAAAAGGGTTCGCGCGTTTTAGCGCTTTGCGGCGGCGGAAATAACGGCGCGGACGCGATGGCGGCGCTGCGAAAGCTAAGCGGCGATTTTAGCTGCACGGCGCTTTGCGTGCTTCAAAATAGAAGCGCGGCGGGTAAATTTCAAACTGATGCGGCGCGGGCTGCGGGGGTTAAGCTTATCGACATCGCAAGCACAAAAGACGCTTACGGGCACGGAAGCGGCGCATCTAGCAAGGATGCCTGCGCGCATGAAAGCGCAGGCGGCTTCTCTTTAAAGGGCGCGAGCGAGCCGCGGAGCGAGCATGAAAACCCAAGCGGCGCTGACGCTTCGGACGACGGCGATAAATTAAGCGCAAAATTTACGAGCGCCAAATTTGAAACCGCGGAACACGGCGACGAATGCGGCAATCTAAACAACGAGTGTGGCAATCCAAGCGGCGTCCTGCGCGATGAAATTACAAGCGCAGACTGCATAATCGACGGGATTTTCGGCAGCGGTTTGAATAAACCGATAAGCCCTGAAATTTGTGAAATTTTATCTCTCGCAAATAGCGCAAAATCCCTAAAAATCGCCATAGATATCCCAAGCGGCATCGATAAGAGTGGGCGCGTTTTAGGCGGTGCGTTTTGCGCGGATCTGACGATCACGATGGGCGCGTTAAAGCTCGCGCTGTTTTCGGACGGCGCGAAGGATTATGTAGGGCGTATCAAGGTCGCAAATCTTGGAATTTCGCGCCAAAATTTTGAGGAGCGGAGCGAATATTTTCTACTTCAAAAAAGCGATCTGAAGCTGCCGCTACGTAGGAAGCAAAACACCAACAAGGGCGATTTCGGGCACACCTACGTAGTAAGCGGGCAGATGAGCGGAGCGGCGCAGATGGCGGCTCTGGCGGCTCACGCCATCGGCAGCGGGCTCGTTAGCGTCGTTAGCGATGAGCCATTAAACTTAAGCCCGATTTTGATGCAAAAAAGCTCATTCAATGCCGCGCGGGTGGTAGTCTGCGGCTGCGGCCTCGGAGAGCAAAAGATCGATCTTGCCGCGCTGCGGGACAAAAGCTGCGTCATCGACGCCGATCTGTGCTACGAGAGCGAAATTTTAAGCTTACTAAACGCCAATTCAAATTTAATCCTAACGCCCCATCCGAAGGAGTTTTGCTCGCTTTTAAAGATCGCGGGTATCGCAGATCTTAGCGTGAGCGAGCTGCAAGAGCGGCGCTTCGAGCTTACGCGGGCGTGGAGCGATAAATTTAGCGGCGTACTCGTGCTAAAGGGCGCAAACACGCTCATCGCGCAAGCGGGCATTATCTACGTCTGCGACAAGGGCAGCGCCGCGCTCGCAAAGGGCGGCAGCGGCGACGTACTCGCAGGGCTCATCGGCGGGCTGCTCGCGCAAGGCTACCTGCCTCTGCAAGCCTCAATCTGCGGCGTCCTAGCCCACGCGCTCGCCGCGCGAGCCTTCGCCAAAAACTCCTACGCGCTAAGTCCGCTCGATCTCATCGAGGAGGTAAAATGGTTGTGAAAAAGCTCGCCGTGCTTTTTAGCGGTAGCGGCTCAAATTTGGAGGCGATCCTGCAGAAGCTGCACGGCAAAATTTTCGGCGAAACCAAGATCGAAGTTGCGCTAACGCTAAGCAACAAAGCGGATGCGGGAGGCATAGCAAAAGCTGCGAAATTCGGGCTAAAAAGCGTGATCCTAAATCACAAAGATTTTGCTAGCCGCGAGGAATTTGACGCCGTGCTCGTGCGCGAGATCGAAAAAAGCGGC
>CAJPSJ010000286.1 GCA_905373295.1 uncultured Campylobacter sp.
GCCGTCGAATAAATTTTGCACGTTAAACGATGCGATTTTTAGCTCCGCAGCAACCGCGCCGCAGAAAAACATCGCAAAAAGTAGCGCTAAAACTCGCAAACCGCGCTCCTAAAGTCAAATTTATCGATGTTTTGGCGGATCGCTTCGTAGGTTAAGATACCCACGCTGGTGGCTAAATTTAAACTGCGCCCCGCCCCGCTCATCGGGATCGTGATGCAGTTTTCGCGGTTTGTGCGCATGATCTCAAGCGGCAGCCCGTGCCCCTCCGAGCCGAAAATCAAAAAATCGCCCGGCTTGAATTTCGCCTCGTAGTAGAGCTTATTCGTCTTCGTCGTCGCAAAAAAGAAGCGCTGCTTAAATTTCTCGTTCGCCGCCATAAACTCGTCCCAATTTTCCCAAATTTTAAGATCCAAGCTCGCCCAATAATCAAGCCCCGCGCGGCGCAAATGCTTATCGTCGATGAGGAATCCTAGCGGCTTAATCAGATGCAAAGGGCACCCCGCATTGACGCACATGCGCCCGATGGAACCGGTGTTTGTGTGGATCTGCGGATATACTAACACGATATTAAACATCAAAAATCACCGATTTTACACGGGCGAAATTCTGTGATTTAAAATTCCACAAGGCAAAGTTTTGAGATTTAGAATTTTGCAAAGCCAAATTACGCGGCTTGGAATTTTGCGCAGTAAAGCCTTGTAAATTTGAATGGGTAAAATTCCATAATTTGGAATTATGTGAAATAAAATTTAGGTTCATGATTTTGCGACGCTGCAGGATGTCAGATCTCTCCTTGCAGCGATACGGCTCTTGCGTTTTTCTGCGGTGCGGCGCGAGAGCTGCTCCCATGGCACAGGATGCGCGATAAAGCTCGCTAAATTTTGCTTTAATACGTTTAATACGACGCAGGCTGTGAGATTTTGTGCCAAGATGTCCTAATCCGCAAAATTTCATCTCGCTGCAATGCGAGCCGTGAAATTCCGTCTCGTTGCTGCACGGCTCGTATAATTTCTCGCCGCAGCGATGTGATCTGCGAAATTCGCTCGATCCATAAAACTTCGCCTCGTGGGCTTTTTTGGTATGGTAGCACGACGGATGGAATTTTAATAGGTAAAATTCTGTGTCATAAAATTCTACCGAGCTAAGCTTTGCGCTATGGAATTTTACGCCACGAAAATTTAAATTTCGCTCACCGCAAAAGATAAAATTTCGCGACGTAAAAATCACGAGATTTCGCCTACATTCAAAGCAAAAAGCGCGCTTTTGCAAAGACGCAGCATTCTTACAAAACGCGCAAATTTCGTCGCGACGATAGAATTTTTTCATAAAACTAGCTCCTAAATAAAACGGCGATTTTACAAAAATCTCTCTAAATTTACGCTTTTAAAGCCGCCACAAACGCCCTAATCTCCGCTTCTTGCAGCCTCTCGATCTCCTTGCCGATCGCAGCGCCACGCAGATTGCGAGCGACATCCGCGGCGCAAACCAAGCTTTTAAATTTCTTATCCCAAATCCCAAGCCGCTTTGATGCTTGCACCCTGCCTTTACAATACAGTCCGAGCCACTGCTTAAGCGGCATTTTTAGAGCGATTTTACATAGCCGCTCGTCGCTTACCCGCTTAAAAAACGGCTCGCTAAGTAGCCTTTTATAAAGGGAATTTAGCCCTAAATTCTTTAAAATCTTATTTTTATCTAATTCTAAAAAATTCAAAAACGCATATAAAAAAAACACTTCATTTCTCACGAAAGATTCGCCGCGCTCTATGAATTTTATCAGTCGCTCGTGCGTACGCGAATCAATCCGCAATCCAAAAACCCGCTCATAAAGCCCTAGCTCTTGCATTAGCGTCATCCCATATCGGTGCGCAGGTGCACGAAAAAATTTAATCAGCTCTGATTTAATGCGCTCGGAACTAAGATCGCTAACGTCGATACTACACATGAGCTCTAAGGTGCGCGGCTCGGCGCGAAGCTCAAATCTTGCGGCAAATTGCACCGCGCGATATACGCGCAAGCTATCCTCCACGAAAGTGCGCGGATCGACCACTCGCAAAATACGTGCGCGCAGATCCGCAAGCCCGCCGTAAAAATCGAGCACTTTGCCGCTTATAGCGTCTATCATCATCGCATTGATCGTAAAATCGCGCCGCCTACTAGCCTCATGTTCGTCCGTAGCCAAAGCGACGCTAAAGCCCTTGTGCCCGACGCCCGTCTTGCTTTCGGTGCGCGGAAGCGAGATGTCGAAGCTTTTATATTTATAAACGAAGTAGCTTTTGCCGACGCCCTGTGCGCCGAAGCCCTGCATAATTTGCTCGAAACGGCGCGGATCCACATCGTAAAGCTCCACATCCACATCAGCGCTCGCCCGCCCTAAAAAATGATCGCGCACGCAACCGCCTACTAGGTAGATACGCGAACTAAATTTTTTAAGATAATCTAAAAGCGCGATGAAATCGTCATTTTGATAGATTTTCAAGTCGGTTTTCGATACTTGCAAGCTCAAAATTCCGCCGCACTAGAGATTCGCAATGCTGCCGTGCAGC
>CAJPSJ010000287.1 GCA_905373295.1 uncultured Campylobacter sp.
GTTTTGATTGAGCGCGGGCTAGAGACGCAGGCGCTCGCAAAGCTTGTAGAAAGCGTAGCGAACGAAAGATGACCGCAGATCTTGCTTTTGCCATCGGCGGAATACTCGCGCTTTGCGTGGGAATTTGGAGCGCTGGACGTGAAAACCAAACGCGAGATTAAAAAGCGCGGACGGAGTTTATAAAATTTAGGACGCGGCTTCATAAAATTACCGCGTTTCGGGATAAATAAATTTAAGGAGAGGGCATGAAAAAGTCAAAGCTAGCGGCCGACGTGAAATTTCTAAAATTTTGCAGGAAGCAGCATAAAGCAAAATTAAACGAGCTCGTTAAAGAGATAAACGAGCAGGCAAGCGACATTAGATACCTAAAGCGCCGTATCGAGGAGCTGGAGCTTAAACTGGAGTTATGCAAACGGAGCGGGGATTAATACCCCGCCATTTTAAGGGTGCTTGCTCCGCCCGAGCGCCTAAGGGCGTCTTTGGCTTCTTGCACCCATCGCTCGTCAGCGCCTAAAAGGCTTAAGACCTCGTCGTTAATGAGACCTTTTTTGATAAGTTCTAAAAGCTTAATGCGGTTAGAAAGCCTTATCTCGTCGTAGATTAGCGAAAGCTTTTTTTCTATGTTAAAGGCTCGTGCGTCATTCATCGTGATGGCTCCTTGTGTTGAAATGCAAATAAATTATATCGCAAGGGGCTTTTAGGATGAATAAATTTAAGGGAAGGGTATTTTATACCTACCCCTTTGAAACTGTAGCGATGATAAATCTTAAAGATTTATTAAAGAGTAGGATGCAAGCCGACTAGAGGGAAAAAGGTGTCGGTAGTAGCGACATCCCCTAAACGAGAATTTAAATTTTAAAAAAAAGGACGGCCGATGAAAAAACTAATAAAATTAAACGGCGTAGATTTAGAAGTGCTAGAGTATCGCGATACTTGGAGCTTATCGGATAGACAAGTAGCCCAAGCTTACGGCGTGACCCAAGAAGCGGTAAGGAAGCAGCGCACGCAGGGCGCGACTGAATACGTCGAGGGGGTGCATTTTTACTACAAAGATATGTTTAACGACGGCAAAGGGGGCTTAACGGACACCCCGCCCGATTTGTCCGGGGGGTATCCGACGCCTCAAAAAATGGTATTTTGGACGAAAAAAGGTGTTATCACGCTAGGCTTTAAACTGACCGAAACGCCGCAGACGATAATTTTCAGAGATTGGGCGAGTGATTTTATCCTGCAAAAATACCAAACCCCACAGACATTTTCGCAAGCACTTTATTTGGCAGCCGAACAGGCACAGCAGATAGAGCTTTTGCAGCAAAAGGCGAGAGCCGACGCACCTTATGTGAGCTTTGCCAAATCAGTCGAGGCTAGCGTCGATAGCATTTTAATCGGCAACTACGCCAAGCTTTTAAGCGACAGCGAGGGGGTATCGATAGGGCAGAATAGACTATTTGACTTTCTGCGCGCTAGCGGCTATCTCATCAGCGGAGGCGCGCGCCACAACGTGCCGTATCAGAAACACATAGAAAACGGCTATTTCGAGGTCACGACGCAGACATTCGCGGGCAGTACCGGCACGCATCAAAAATTCACCACCAAAATCACGGGCAAGGGACAGATAGCCCTTGCGGGAAAAATAGTCGAATACTTCAAAGGAGAGAGGATATGAGCGAAAATTTAAGCGGCGGATATGCTATCTGCTTCAATCAATGGCTTTTTGACGATAGGATAAAGTCTCAACTGCGCCTACTGCTTTTAATTGCGTCTTTGTCGGCAAAAGAGGGATATTGCTATGCCTCAAATCAATACCTAGCAGAGAAATTTAAAACTACGCCCGAAAATATCTCGCGGCAAATCAGTATACTTAGAGATTATGGCTACATAAAAACCGAGGATGAAAAATTTGGTGCCGTAGTAACGAATAGAAAGATAAAAATAGTCGCGTTTGAAAATCTATCTACGTCAACCGCCGTTGATGAAAATGACAACGCCGTTAACAAAAATGTTAACCGCGGTTACCAAAAAGATCAACCGGCCGTTAACAAAAATGTTAACCGCTATAATATGTGTAATAATACAAGCCATAATATTACAAGCCAAGAATATTACAAGCCTTTAAAAAGTAGCTCGCTATCGCTCGCTAACGCGCGCACGCGAGAAGCGAATGCACAGAGTGAGATTTCGCAAAAGCGCACGGACGACTTTTCGCAAAGCGATAGTTTCTCACCTCCCGTCCAAAATCAAGAACCCGCAAAGCCTAAAAAATTTCAAAAACCTACGATCGAGCAGATCAAGGCGTATTGCCTAGAGGCTAGTAAAAATATCGACGCGGAGGCATTTTTCGATTTTTACGAGGCCAAAGGCTGGGTAGTAGGGAGAGCTCCGATGAAAGACTGGAAAGCGGCAGTTAGGAACTGGGCGAAAAACGAAAGCCAATTTCTGCGGCGCAAGGTTGGTTCTGACGGGCAGGAGGTGGGCTCAATGGGGCTACCTCTATCACAAGTGAGCGAAGCGGGGCAATGGAGCATGAAAAATATGGCGAACC
>CAJPSJ010000288.1 GCA_905373295.1 uncultured Campylobacter sp.
GCGCTAAATTTAAAGTAAAACGTGCGGCGTTTGCATGCAAAATTCCGCTCGCATGCCAAATATTTACTACGGGCGATAAATTTTACGGAGCGTCTTGCGGTATATGCGGGCCGGGGACGCATATGGCTTAGACGCGGAATTTTTAGCGCAGCTGGCAGTAAAATTTTAAAGCACGAACTTAGCGCCACTTGCTCAGCATAGTGCGACTGGCGGTAAAATTTACCGACAGAATCGCATTTAAACCGCGCGAAAATAACGATTTAGTTGCGTTAATGCGAGTCGTGTTTCAAACCGCGCCCGCGCACTTAGGATTGCGCTTAAGTTATGAGCGTGTATATTGCGCCAGTCGCACTTAAAACAGCACGGTCGCGTCCTGAAATTTCGCTCTATGTCCGCAGGACACGCAATATTTGCGTAATGCCGCAAACAAAGCAGTTGTAATGCGCCGATGCCTGCGCTCTATATGTATAAAGGGGTGCAAGCTAAATCGTAAATTTAAAGATAAAATTTAAAAGGTCTGATAATGAAAAAAATCGTATTTTTGATCCTGCTTTTCGCCGCCGTCGCGCTCGCGCTCTACGTCACTTCGCGCGTCAATCCGAGCCTTTTCGCCGAAATCAAAATCCTAGGCGCGCTGCTAAACGCCACGATCTTCGGCGTCGCGCTCATAGCCTTAGCGATCGGCGAAAAGGAGCTCGTGCGCTTTCCGTTTCTTACCGCCTCGCTACTGGCACTGTTTTCGGGGCTGGTAGAGGGCGTGCTGCTCTTCGAAAACCGCTACTACATCGCGATCACGGCGGCGGCGTTCGTCGCTTTCGTCTTTTATCTACAGATTAAGCACAAAAGATTTTCAAATAAAACTTATAAAAATTCTGCAGACGAAGGCTCTAAAGATTTAGATGAGAGCGCAAATTTAAAAGACGCGGATTTCGGCAGCGCAAAAGAGGCGCAGGAACCGCAAAGCAAAAGCGCTGCGGTGGATGAAATTTTAAACTCCAGTGGCGATCTCGGTGAAAATTTCACAAGCGGCGCGAATGAAAATTCCGCGCAAAATTTCAATCAGGATGGTGAAAATTCCGCGCCCGACGCAAGGCGCGATAGATGATCAGATCCGCGCTCATCGCGCTTGCGGTGATATTTTTACTGCTTTTAAATTTAGCCAATCTTTTCGGCATGACACGCATAAGCGGGTCGGTGCCTGCGATGATCTGGTTTCCAATCAGCTTCTGCGGGGTTTTTTATCTATACAAATTTTGCGGCGCAAGGCCAGTCGCGGCGCGGATCGGGATCTTTGCTGTAGCCTTCGTGGGCGGATTTTTCACGAGCGTTTTGTACTACGGATTTTTTAATTCGCAAACTTTAGAATTTGCCTTTACATACGCCCTTTTCGCGGTGGTTTTTACGCTCGGTATCGGCGTGATTTTGTAGCGAGTTTTAAAAATTTAGCGCCCCACTTAAAATTTTGCCGCTGAAGCGAAGAACCGAGCTCCACGCGGTTTTTAAGCGATTTGCCCTGCTCGCGCGGCGCTAAATTTACATCCCTTATCTTGTAGGTTTTGTAGTTATCCTTCATCCTAAACGTCAGTAAATTTTGTAAAATTCCAAAGAGGATCATAAAGGTGATGAAGCTGCTGCCGCCGTAGCTGAAAAACGGCAGCGGCACCCCCACGACGGGCGCGAAACCCACCACCATCGAGATATTGACCCCCGCATAGATGAAGATGAGCGAGGCAAGCGCGCTCGTAAAGACCCGTATCAGATAATCGTTTTTAAAGTTGTAGTTCAGGCTCAGCAGATGCAGTATCAGCAGCGCATACAGCGCGATCAACGCGGCAGCCCCCACAAAGCCGAAGCGCTCGATCGTGTAGGCGAAGATAAAATCGCTCGTCGCAATCGGCAGAAATTTAAAATGCGTCTGCGTCGCCTCGTCTCTATCCTTGCCGTAGATGCCGCCGTTTCCGATAGCGATGATCGCCTGCTTGACCTGGTAATTGGGCTCTTCGCTGATGAAATCGGCGATGCGCTTTTTCTGATAATCGTGCATGTTTTCGTACAAAATCGGCGAGCTGGCCACAAAAACGATGATCAGCGTAAGCCAAATTTTTTTATCCACGCCGATGATGAAAAGGATCGCAAATCCCGTCAAAAAAAGTATCGCGGCAGTGCCCAGATCGGGCTCTTTCGCGATCAGAACAAAAGGTAGAAGTATGTAAAAACTAAGGCGCAAAAAATCCTTCAGCCCGTAGCCGTTTTTAGGCGGCGGGTTTTTGTGTATCAGATACATCAGCATCAGGATAAACGCCGGCTTCATCACCTCGCTGGGCTGCAGCGTAAAATGCACGAAAGGAATCTCTAGCCAGCGTCTCGCTCCTAGCTTGCTAACGCCGAAAAAATCGACGCTGAGCAGCAATATGATGTTGATCCAATAAAATATCGGTATGAGATATAAAAATTTGCGTATCGGAAAGAGAAAAAACAGCGTAAAAACGGCAAATCCTACGCCGAAATAAACCACCTGCTTCGAGGACAGCACGTC
>CAJPSJ010000289.1 GCA_905373295.1 uncultured Campylobacter sp.
CCTAACCCCCGACGACGCTTTATAAGGGGCGAGCTACGCTCGCGTTAAATTTTGTAATCGTGCCGCATGCTTTGATTTTAAAATTTTGCGTCGCAAAAATCGTAAAATTTTAATTGCACTACAAATCGGCGCTGTATTTTGCTAAAATACCGATAAAATTTTAAAGGATGAAATTTGGAAAATTTTGCTTTTCTTCTAAATTTAGTGATATTTTGCATCTTGGTTTTTATGTTTTTTAAGATGCGCAAAAGCGGCGAGCAGGCGAGCAAGCCGCAGATCGCCACCGACATCACGCGGCTTAAAAGTATCGGCGAGCTGAGCGTTTTTAAAATTTACTCCAAAGAGATCGTCACGCGCAAGCAAAACGTAGGCAGCGGACTGCTGGGCTCGCTCGTCTCGCCGCTGATGACGAAAAAGCAGATCGCCATCATCTTCGAGTTTGAGATCGAGTTCGTTTACGACCTGCTAAGCCCAGAGTTTGCGATACTGCCGCAGGGCGAGGATCGCTACGAGATCAAGATGCCGCCGTGCAAATACAAATACTCGATCAAAGATATGAAAATTTACGACGAGAAAAACGCCAAGCTGCTGCCGTTTCTGCTGCCTGATTCGCTAAATGGGCTATTCGGCGCGAGCTTTGATGAAAGCGATAAAAACCACCTTATCGACGACGCCAAGGACGAAGTCAAGCAGCTCTCGCTAAAAATCATCAACGATCTTGGCGGCAAGATCCACAAATCCGCGACCGACACGCTGGAGGCGATCGCCAAGAGCTTCGGCGCGAAGGAGGTCGGATTTATCTTCCAGGACAAGGCGCTTCAAACGATCGACATAAACTCAAACGAGATCGCAATCGATAAATCGCTAAAATCGCAGATCGAGAAGTAGATGGAGCTTTTTAAGGCGCTTTTTAAAATTTACTTTGCCCGCATGCTCGCGTTTATGGATGCTTGCGCGAGGGTTTGGCAGCGATTTTATGAGCCGATCAGGCTGCGCAAAGAGAAAAAGCGTCTGCGCGCAAAGGGCTATTTTACCGAGGATGCGACGTGGGCAGAGTTTTTTGCGGATTTTAAATTTTGCAAATGCTTCATCATCAAAAAAATCCTCTATCCAAACTTCTACGCGATCAAAAACTCCTCCAAATGGGAGGCGGGCTCAAAGCGGGCTAGCTTTACGGTGGGCTCGTTTGCATACGACGAGATCGCGTGGGTGTGGGTGCCGCGAGCCTTCGACGGCGGGCGAAAAAACGATCTGGAAAAGCTAAAAAATCTACTGCAAAAGATCCCCGCGCTGCGCTACGAGCAGAGCGACACCGGGATTAAAATTTTCGGCTACGAGTGCGGCGAAGGGGCCTTATAATCGCATAAAGCGGCATTTACTTAAAATTTCATTGAGGGTCGCACCGATGCGGCGCACGGCTTGCGCTGCGTAGATAATCAAGCGGGCAGGTTTTGGAGACCGTGTCTTTGCAAAAACAGCGCGAGCAGCGTGAAATTTTATCTTTGCAAGTGCCCCGGCGCGGTCTAAATTTAAACTCCGCGCGGTATAAACGCGGGTAAATTTTATCTCTGCGCCTGGTTCCATAGACCCTTTGCTTCGGCGGGGTTTTTTATATTAAGCCACGCAAGAAGCAGCACTACGGACGCCAATTGATTTAAGATTAAGTTTAGCAGTTCCATGCAATTTATGACGCCCATCGTTATAGCGGCGGGGGCCGGTATTTTAAACATCATGCCGTAGATGACGTCTGCGCCGATGTCTGCGATCAGTAGCGCGGCATATACGGCAAAAAGCCTGCATCCGGTAGCGGCGCGCAACTTAAAATTTATAATTATCCAAGCGACCGTAACCGCAAATATCAAATACGGCACGTATATTTGCAGCCTACTACAATCACATCTTCTGAGTATATAAATGGCTGAAAAATATAGTAGCGCCGCAAGCGCAATGCTGTAAGCGTATTTGAAGATTATAAAAACCTGCGGGTCCGTGATATTTTGGATGTTTTTAAGCGCGTGGTAAAGGAATGTGAAGGCAAAAATCCACACTAAGATTTGAGAATCCAAGTAAGCGATCTCGCCTTTTATAGAATACGCTACGCTTGCGACCAGTAGGCAGAGCGCGCCGAGCGTGCCTTGCAGCTTCGCTCTTTGAAAATCTTCGTTCATTTTATACCTTTAAATTTTAATGTGTGGCTCGCTGCTTGCGCCGCGCAGATGAAAGGCGGGCGCTGCTTTGATTATCACCGCGCGGGCTTTAAATTTAGCCGCTGCGAATGTTTTGGCTTGGCACCGCTGCTGCAAATGCTTTAGCTTGGCGCGGTCGCTGCAAATTTTAATTTGATATCATCGCTGCAAATTTTACTTTGCCGCCGCCGCTCGCGTAATGCGTTTTTGAAATGGGATTTTATGCAAATTCTGTTTAAAATGAATTTAACTTTTTAAATTTAAAAGCAGCGGAGCAGTTTAAAATTTACAACTATCCAAGTGCCATTACTATAAGCATTAAAAACGCTTATTTTTGATTTTT
>CAJPSJ010000290.1 GCA_905373295.1 uncultured Campylobacter sp.
TTGACATACTTTGTATATGAAAATCGATCATGCCACCAATATATTTTTTGTTAAAATTTTTATCTTTTCTGTTATCTTTTGATACTTTTTTGGAATGTAATGCCCAAGATATAGAATGAGTATAAATCGAACTATAACAATCTACAATATCTGTATGGTAAATATAGCTATAATCCAAACTTAAAGTTATAGATTTTTGTTCTATTTGCTCCCACCAGTTTGAGATTTGTTCAGCCTTATCTGAGTTGTTTGACTCAGAAACCGCAGGCAAACTCATACATTCAACAACGCTTTTCGCTCTATTTTTTCCAAATCGTTTTTTGATTAATTTCCAATTGTTGTATTTCGTTATTTCATTAACAAGCGAAACATAGAGAAAAGGATGAATTAATTCGAATCTCCGCCAATCATATTTGCCATTTTTATTATGAAATAACTTATAGTTTACATCTTCGAAATCACTCGGACTACTTCTTTTAAAGTCAATAAAATTTTTCCGACCTAAAACCTCTAAAATTTGATTAAGCAACTTATCAAATTTAATATATGGCGGTAAATCGATATTTACATAGCTTTCATGCTTCAATAAAAACAATCTAGCTTCTTCAAAATTTAAAGAAAGTATATTTTTCACACCATCTCCTTTTTCATTTGATATTATTTTTACTTAGCAACAGGCTTTAAGGATTTCGGTTCACCCTTTTTTAGGCTCTCCCACTCCTTTTTTATGCGGGCTTTTTGCGCCTCGCCAGCGCTAGCAAACTCTTTTTACGTCTGCCTCGTTTTGCCGTTTTTGATGCTCTCGCTAAGTAAAATTTGACCCTCTACGCGCAAATTTAGACGGTCGCCGCCGTTTAAATTTATTAAATTTTTAATTTTTGCTCCTGCGAATTAGTTTTAAAAATTATCTCAAAGCGGCGCTTAAAAACCGCTAAATATCGATAACGCCGAGGTGCGAGAGCAAAATTTTAACTCCGATTAGTATCAAAATCGCGCCGCCTAAAACGAGCGCCTTTGAGTGCAGGTATTCGCCCGTTAGCTTGCCTGCGTAGCACGTCGCGACACACAGCGCGAAGCAGACGAGCCCGATTACGCAACAGGCGTAAAGGATGTTTATCTCGCCAAAGGCAAAGGTCACGCCCACGGCCATAGCATCGATGCTGGTAGCGATCGCACCCAGCACCAGCTCCTTCGTGCTTAGGCGAAGATCTGGCTCGTCCTGTTCGCGGCGGGATTCCTCGATCATCTTAACGCCTAAAAAAGATAAAATTCCAAACGCGACGAAGTGATCGATCTGCGCGATAAATTTTACGAAGTTTATCCCCAAAGCGTAGCCCGCAAGCGGCATTATAAACTGAGCCGCCGCGTAGAAAAACGCGACGCGCACGATCTGCGCAAATTTAAAATTCGGATATTTCGCGCCGTTTGAGATACTAAGCGCGACGCTGTCCATCGCAAGCGCAAAAGCGATGAGTAAAAGCTCCATATTTAGCCCTTTTGGTATTATAAAAGCGTTGATTATACATTAAAATTTTCGAAATAAAATAATCAATCTTTAATTAGGGAAAAACTTTGCTTAAAAAATTAATCTTTTGTTTATTGCCGCTATTTGCGACTGCTAGCTGGGAAGAGGTCGCCGTAAAGGGACTAGACGTGATGCTTAGTGCGGGCGCGGGCGATAGCGAAAATTTCAAAAGCTCGCTAAGCACCCTGATCGAGCGTGCCGCAAATGAATACGAACGCACTGGCGTGCAGGATTACGAGCTCGATCTGCCTAGCTATCTGACGCAGCGCGCCGGCAAAAAAAGCATCGCTGTGCAAAATATGCGCCGCCTGGCCACTCAAAAGCTAAATCCGGCGATCGAGCCGCTAAAAAATTTGATACTTACTAAAATCAAAGAGATGCCCGAGGCCGATACCAAGGCGGTTATGAGCGGCGAAGTGCTATTCAGCCACTATCTGCGCACCAACGCCTTTGATGAAATTTACGAAATCATTCGCCCTTTGGCGCGTGAACTAGGAGCCGACGCGAGCTTTGCTAAAAGCTTTAAAAGTGCCGTCGGACGCGAGCCTGGAGACGATTTTAGTAGCGAATTTAGCAGCGCCTTCATTAACGAAAGCTTCGATTTTTTAAGTAAAAACGAAAGGGAGTTTCGCAAAAACTCGGGCGCGATTTTAAACGCCATAAAGACGATCAGATAGGCGCGACTGCACTAAAATCTCGGCGAAATTTTACTTTAAATTTATGAAAAATTCTATCTCTGAGCTCGCGGAAAATTTTAATTCAAAATCCGCTTTAAATTTTATCTCAAATCAGGTATGTGAGTGCGCGGAAAACACAGCTTTAAATTCTGCTTCAAATGTGGCGTTTACGTGCGCGAAAAACACAGCACCGGACGGCGCAGTAAATTTTGCTCCAGCTTCCCGCTTCAAAAGAAATTTCAAATTTCAAGATGCGAATGTCCGGTTAAATTCTATCCGCGGAAGAAATTTAAAATTTGATCCCGCTTCGGCCG
>CAJPSJ010000291.1 GCA_905373295.1 uncultured Campylobacter sp.
GACGCGCTACAAAAGGCCAAAGAGAAGCAAAAGCTGCTACTTGATAGCGAAAAGGCAAAAAAGACGTCGTTAAATTTGCACGAGCGCCCATATCTTGGCACCGTGGGCGCGATCGCGCTGGATAAAAACGGCAACCTAGCCGCGGCTACCAGCACGGGCGGAATGACTAACAAAATGACCGGCCGCATCGGCGATAGCCCGATAATCGGCTCGGGAACCTACGCCGACAACGACTCGGTAGCGGTTTCTTGCACCGGCACGGGCGACATCTACATGCGCGTAAACGCCGCGCACGAGGTCTCGGCTCTTTATAAATACAAAACGCAAGACGTGCAAAAAGCAGCCGAAGATGCAGTAGCTCAGGTCAAAGCGCTCGGCGGCAGCGGCGGCATCATCTCGATCGACAAGCACGGACACACGGGCTTTGCGTGGACGAAAGATAAGCTGGGAATGTATCACGGCGAAGCAAGGCTTGGAGACAAGCCGATCGTTTATTGGCCGCTAGGGGAGAAATAAACGTAAATTTAGCCCCTTTGCGGGGCTAAATTTAAATCAAATAGCGAGGATAAATACGCTTTTTATCGCGCGTCTATCAAAATTTGGCGCCTTCGTCGATCAAGCGCTTCGGCGCGGCAAATTTGGTTAAATTTTGCTTTCAGCACCTTGGCAAAGCGCAAATTTTCTATTTAAAATCGGCTCTCTTTAACTTAGGCTTAAATCAAGGGGTATTAAGTTCCGCCGAGCCTTGAATTTTACCAAAATCCATATTTCTTGATACCAAAGCGCTCAAATTTCAGGTAGAATATCGCCACATAAAATCAAGGCGGTAAAATGAGAAAATTTATAGTCGTTCGCGGACACGCGGGCTCGGGTAAAACGACTTTCGCAAAAGAGAAAATTAAAGAATTTAAAAACGAATATCCGCAGGCGCAAATTTATCATCTGGAAAATGATATGTTTTTAACCGATGAGGCGGGGGTTTATACTTGGTCGCCAAAGCTTTTGGAAGACGTGAAGCGCAAGGTCGCCCGCGAGATAAAGCAGGCGTATAAATTTGCTCTGGAAAACAAGACCAAAGATGTTCTTATCGTGCTTAGCAATGTGAGCGCGCGTACCAAAGAGCTGCTAAGCCTAAAAGAGCAAGCCGCCCAAAACGGATTTATTTTCGAATGCTTTAGAATGCAAAATTTCTTCGCCTCCGAGCACGGCGTCGATGAAGATACGATAATAGCGATGTTTATCAAGGTTGCAAACAACAAAATAGAGGGTGAAATTTTGATCCCGCCCGTTAATCCTATGAGTCAAAGCGTAGCGCAAAAGATTAAAGACGCGGCGGCTCTAAATAGGCGCGATCTGCCCTTTGATGCGGCGCAAAATACCTACGTAACGAAAAAATATATCGCCGTTACGCAGGATAAAAGGCTCTGGAGTGCGCGTCAAAGCGAGCTTTATCCCGAGCTTCGCACCTACAAATACTCAAAACGCGTCTTTTTCAAAGCCGATTGGGATAAGGCGTTGCTTGAGATGCGCGGGCTCATAATGGACGATAATCTAAATATCATCGTACGTCCGTTTAAAAAGGTCTATAACTACTCGGAATTTACCTCGCGCAAAAGCCTTTATCCTATCGATATCACAGACGATACGCCCGTGCTTGCCGTGCGAAAGGTAAACGGCTTTTTGGGGTGTTGCACCTACGTAGATATCGGCGAAAGCGGCGCGAGCTTTAACCGCCGCGTCATCTACTCCACGACGGGATCGACAGATAGCAAATTTGCGCAGATGGCGCGCGAGCACTGCTGCAAATTTGAAGAGATTTTCAAACTCTATCCAAATAAAACTTTTTTATTTGAGATCACCGACGAGAGCGACCCGCACATCGTAGAAGAGGAGCTTGGAGAGACTTTTATCGGACTTATCGACGTTAAAACCGGCGCGCAAGAGAGCGAATTTGAGCTGGATAAAATCGCCGCAAGCACTGCCACAGCGCTAAAAAGACCTTTTTATAAAGAGGGCGAGCAGTATCTAAAAACGAGCTTTTCGGAGCTTAAAAATATAGTCAAAGAGGCGAAATTCGAGGGCTTTATGGTGTATATCCCAAGCCAAAACGATTTTTGCTTTAAGATGAAAACGCCTTATTATCTCGTGAATAAATTTTTCGCTCGCAGTAAAAACGAGGCGCTTTCCGGCAAACTGGATAAGACCAAGCTTGATGAGGAATTTCACCCCTTGATCGATCACATCAAAGCAAACGAGCGAGAATTCAGATCTCTTGACGAGCAGGGCAAGCTAGGCTTTATAAAAGAATTTTTAGAAAAAGTTTAACGATTACCGTGCAAATATTTGGCGCCGCATAAATTTACGTAAAGCTCAAATTTGATGCGGCGATTAAAATTTAAAGGAAAAATGATGATATTTTTTACCTCCGATTTGCATTTTTATCACGGTAATATTATGAAATACTGCCCTAAATTTAGGAATTTTAACGACGTAAGCGAGATGA